>CAIMEK010000189.1 GCA_903839965.1 uncultured Acetobacteraceae bacterium
CCGGCGGCAGCGTTCGTCGCTGCCCTGTCCCAACTCGGCGCCGGCGCTCCGTGGTCGCGCTTCACCTTCGAGGTGAACCCGGTGAAATGGAGCCGCACCGGCGCGATCGCGGTGGATGGGCTGCTGATCGTGGAGCAACCATGATGACGCCGGCCGCCGACTGCCACGCGCATGTATTCGGACCCGGCTACGCTTTCGCGCCGGACATTCCCTATGTGCCGCAACCCACGCAGCGCGGCACCAGCGCCCAGTTCCTCGCAGTGCTGGACGCGCACGGGCTGACGCACGGACTGCTGGTGGCCGCCCAGCCCTATCTCTACGACAACCGCTGCCTGCTGGACGCCATCGCCGCATCGGCCGGACGCCTCAAGGGCGTGGCCCTCGTCCGGCCCGGCAGCACCGAACGCGAACTGACCGCGCTCCGCGAAGCCGGGGTCGTCGGCATCCGTTTCAACCTCACGAGCTTCGGCATGCGCGAATTCACCGAGCCCGGTGCCGACCGCCTGCTTGCGCAAATCCACGAAATGGACTGGTTCCTGCAGATCCATTGCGAAGGCGACGAACTGGCCGCCGCCATGCCCATTTTGCGGCGTGCGGGCGTGCGGGTGATGCTCGATCATTTCGGCCGCCCGGAGATTGCCAATGGGCTCGCCCAACCCGGTTTCGCGGCGCTGCTTGAACTCGGCCGGGCCGGGCGAAACGTGGTGAAGCTTTCGGGCCCGTTCCGCTGCTCGCGCGAGGGTTACCCGTATCGCGACGTCGACCCCTTCATCGCCGCGGCGATCGACGCCTACACCCTGGATCGCTGCGTCTGGGGTTCCGACTGGCCGTTCGTGCGGATGGACGAGCGCGTCGACTACGGACCGCCGTTCGCGTGCCTGCGCCGCTGGTTGCCGGCGGAGGAGGATCGCCATAGCGTTCTCTGGCGCACCCCGGCGCGCCTGTTCGGCTTCGACGGCATGGACTGACCGGCTGGAGAAAACCGCTGTCGCGCCAAGACGGCAGCCAAAAGAGGGAGAGGACGACCATGAGTACCCGTGTCGTGAGTCGAATCGGTTGTCGGGAACTGGCGATGCTGGCATCCCTGACAATCGCCGTTGTGGGCGGTGTGGGCCTGCCCCGGCCAACCGGCGCGGCCGAACTGAAGATCGGCATGGCGGGTGCCCTGTCGGCGGTGGATCCGCAATACCACCTGCTGGCGACCAACATGTCCGTGCTAGCGCATATCTTCGAAACCCTCGTCGCCCAGGACCGCTATCAGCATCCCTCGCCGGGCCTGGCGACCGCCTGGCACATGGTCGATCCGACGACATGGGAATTCAGCCTGCGTCCTGGGGTGCTGTTCCAGGACGGCAGCGAATTCACCGCCAAGGATGTCGCCTTCTCGTTGCATCGCGTGCCGCTGGTGCCGAACAGCCCGTCATCGTTTGCGATCTATCTGAAGGGCATCAAGTCCGTCGAAATCGCCGACGCCCACACGATACGATTCCATACCGACGGGCCGCTGCCCAACCTGCCCATCAATCTCAGCCTGATCTCGATGATGTCGAGCAAAGCCGCGTCCGGCCCCGCGCCGGAAGGCAAGACCACGCAGCAGCTCAATGCCGGGCAAGGCACGGTCGGCACCGGCCCCTACAGTTTCGTGTCCTACACGCCCGGCGACCGCATTGTGCTGGCGCGCAACCCGAAATACTGGGGCGGCCAGGAACCGTGGGAGCGGGTGACGATCGTTCCCCTCACCAACGGCGCCACGCGCACCGCGGCATTGCTGTCCGGCGATGTGGATGCGGTGGAAAAACTGGTCGGCGACGACTTGCCGCATGTGCGGGACAACCTGAAAACGAGCGTGATCATCGCGCCTTCCAACAGCGTGTCCTACATCGAGCTGGACCAGTTGCGCGAGCCTTCGCCGGGCGTTGGCGGCGGCGCCGGAAAGAACCCGATGCGCGACGTGCGGGTACGCCACGCCATGTCCCTCGCCCTCAACCGCGCGGCGCTTTCCGAGCGCATCATGGGCGGCCTCGGCGAACCAGCCGCGGAACTTGCCACGCCCGTCATGTTCGGCGCTGCCAAGCTGAAGCCCACCTCCTATGACCCGACCCTGGCAAAGCAGCTGTTGGCGGAAGCGGGTTATCCGGACGGGTTCTCCCTGGTGCTCGCCTCCACCAGCGGCTTCTATGTCCAGGACGCGCAGATGGCCCAGGCGATCGCGGCCTACTGGACCCGCATCGGCATCAGGACGACGGTAGAAGCGCTGCCCTCGACCAACTACTACGCGCGACGCAACAACGGCGAATTCTCGACCTTCTATCAGTCGAGTTCCATCATGACCGGCCAGGCCTCGGACCTGTTGCCGATCATTCTGGGCACGCGCGACCTCGCCCGCGGCTTCGGCCAGATCAATTTCGCCGGCTATTCGAACCCCAAGGTTGATTCCCTGATCGACGAAGCCGCCCGCACCACCGAAGATGCCGCCCGCGCGACGCTGGTGTCGCAGGCCAGCCGCATCGCGATGGAGCAGGATTTCGCCCTCCTGCCGATCTATGTGGAACGCATCGCCTACGGCGTGCGCAAGCCGCTGGTGCTGACTCCGCGTGCGGACAAATGGATCACCGCCATGCAGATACGCCCGCCGAAATAGGTCAACCACCGGCGACTGTGCTATCCTGGCACGCCCTTGTTTGGAGGACGTGCCATGACTGCGAATGACGCCGTGAAGCAGGATCGCCGTGGGCTTCTCCAGGCGGCCGGGATTGCCGCGGCGGCTGTGGCCTTCACTGGCCCACCGGCCGCGGCCGACGCCGCGAGCGAGGCGACCGGAAAGCTGAAGTTCGTGAACGTCGGCCTGATGAGCCCCGGAGACATGGGGCAGGCGGTCGCGACCCAACTCAAGGCGGAGGGCTTCAGCGTCTTCACCGCGCTGGAGCACCGCAGCGAGCGCACCCGCGGGCTCGCGCGCGACGCGGGGCTGGTCGATCTCGGCACGGTTGCACGCCTGGTTGGCGAATGCGACGTCGTGCTTTCGATCATGGACCCGGGGGCCGCGCTTGAATTCGCGCGCACTGCGGCCGAGGCCATGCGCGCGAGCGGTCGCCACACGCTGCTGGTCGACTGCAACGCGATTGCGCCGGAAACTGCGAAGGAAATCGCGGGTATGGTACAGGCAGCCGGCGGACGTTTCCTCGATGCCGGCATTATCGGCCCGCCGCCGCGTGGCGGCGCGAAGACCAATCTGTACGTGTCGGGTCCCGGCGCCGCCGATTTCGAACAGCTCGCGGGACCGCAACTCATCGTGCACGTGATCGGCGATGGCATCGCCGACGCTTGCGCGCTCAAGATGTGCTACGGCGCCCTGACCAAGGGCACCCAGGCAGTGTGGCTGGAGGTGCTGATAGCGGCGGAACGCCTGGGCGTCGCCGGCCTGCTCGAACAGCAACTCCAGAGCTCGCAAGCCGATCATCTGGCCTGGGCGCTGCGCCAGTTCCCTTCCCTGCCGCCCAAGGCCTATCGCTGGGTCCCCGAGATGCTCGAGATTTCCAAGACCCTCGGCGGGGTTGGCATGACCCCGAAAACGTTCCAGGGAGCGGCCGACCTCTATCGCTTCGTCGCCGCCACGCCGCTCGGCAAGGAGACGCCGGAGAGCCGCGAAAAGGCACGGCCGGGCCAGGATGTCGTGCGACTGTTGGCCGCGCAACGGGGCTGACGTATCAGACCTGAGCGGCATCCAGCACGGTCATCGCGGCATCCGTGCCGGACAGGATTTCGACCAGTCGGACCTGGCGCGGCAGAGTGAGCGTGCCTTGTGCCGCAAGCCGTTGCACGGTTTTTGCAGCCGCATCGAGCAGTTCGTCGTAGAAACCGGCGCCGCTGAGCCGCTTCGCGTGGGTCTCGAGTTCCCGCAGGTTGCGCGCGGCCTGTTCGAACTGCGTTTGCGTCGCACCGTCCACGCCGTTCGTCTGAGCCTGCAGCGGAACCAGCAGTTCGTCCTGCAGGCCAACCCGAAAGCGTGTGCGACAAACGGCGTCCAGCCGCTGGCAAAGCTCGGCGACACCGGCGCGGCGTTCGGGCATGCTGGCGCGACGGTAGAGTTCGTCCAGCAGGGATACGAGCCGTCGCACTTCCTGCCCCGACTCAGCGAGGCTGGTGGCGGCGATCTTCGCTTCCAGTCCGCTTTCCAGTTGCGTCGTCAGTCCTTCGACGGCGCGCCCCACGGCGTTGCGCAACCCGGCCTGTTCGGCGCCGTCGCCGAACCCACCGATGATGTTGTGGATCAACGAGGCCGCCTGCGGCAGCCGGGCCAGCAGCAGCGCCATCATCATCGCCTGCGTCAGGGACGGTTCGCCGCCGAGACCGGCGATGAGGGTCGCGACCGCGGCCTGACTGGACCTGGCGTTGCGCGCACGATGCCCGATCGCCTGCAGCCGCGTATGCCAACGCCATGCGGTGCTGATCGCCTGGGCCAGCGGCTTGTACAGCGACGGTCGCAAACCGGCATCGGCCCAGCCGGTCGGCAACGGGGCGTCGGCCAACACCTCGGCCGCCCGTATCCACAGCTTGTTGCCGATGCGCGCCACCGTCGCGCTGTCATGACTGGTGTGCCCGGCGATCAAGGTGTCGAATTCGGCAGCGGAGTCGCCCAGCCCATTTCGTACCGTCCGGGTAAGCGGCGGCAACGCATGGCGGGGAATGTTCGGGCTGTCCGGCCGCCAGCTCGGTCCGGCCACGATCACCGGTTCGAGGGGAAAAAACAGCAGGCGTTCGAAGCGCAATGGCCTGAATGGTCGCAGCATGGCCAGGCGGGATCGCAGAGGATCGAGCAACGCATCGGCGCAGCCGCGTTCGTCCATGGCGTCGATCGTCGCGACCACGCGCAGGAGTTTCTCGTCCCTTGCCTCTTCGAGGGAACGCCGTATCGCTCTCGTTTCTTCCCATTTCGGAAATCTCGCCATGCGGGTTGACCTTGCTCCCGCCGTCACGCAACTAGCGCGCGCAAGCGTTCGTTGCGGGCCGTCGCGGAGAAAGCTGTGCTGCCGTTCCGCCAGTCCGTGCCGGACGGCACGCTACGCCCGACCCGGTTGAGCTTTTCGACCACCTCGGGAGGTCCCCCAACCCAGTCCGCCGCTTCCCGGGGCAGACCCGGCACCAAGCGGGCCATTTCGGCGAGAACGTCGTGGACGGGCTTGTCGTCGTCGGCGCTTCGCCAGCTCAGGCAAATCTGCTCCCATCCATCCAATACCCAGTCCGGGCGCTCGGCGGCCTTCGTTATAGTGCGTGGATCCTGCGCCCATTTCTGCAGCAACCCGGGCATGTCGGCCGTGAGCAGGCGTGCGTCGCTCAGGCTGCGCTCCGCGATTGACGACGTCAGCTCGGCAACCCCGCACACCAGGGCCGCCGCCTCGCCGTCGGCGTCGTCGCCGTCCCACCCGGCCACCTCGGCACATACCTGTTCGAGCAGAGCCAGCAATCGGGGAAGGCGCGCCGGCGGGGCCTGGCCCGGTGCGCCGACGTGCTGAAATGCCTCGGCGAGCTGCGCCAGGGTCGATTCCACGTCCTCCGGACGGAGGGCAAGGCAAGGGGCGATCGAAGCCAGCGCCTGGCGAACCCGGCTTTCATCCTCGGCGAGTGTCGCACCTCGACAGATATCGTGTGGGGCGGCCTGCTCAACCAATGCCATGCGCAGCAGCGAATTCGTCAGCGCCTTTGCAGCGCGCTCCCTGGCAACAGCCGCAACCGCAGCCGTCGCCGCGGCTTCGCCTGCCAGTCCTTCGGCAGCGACCGCGCGCGCGACGGTGCGCACACTCGCCGGGCTGATCGCCGCCAGCGCGGCGATCCGGCGGCACAGCACCACGTCATGTACCGTTGGCTGGCAAAGCTCTTTCACGTGCTCCCAGGCCAGAATGTACAAACCGCGTCCACCGGCCGGATTCGGCACCATCAGCTCGACTGACCCGTTGCCGGCGCGCACCCGTGTGCCCGTCAACAGCGGCGTCGTGAACGGCACGGCGACGCCTTGTTCAAGGAACGTCCGCGGACGGTAGGTTTGCACGAGTGGAAGTTTGGGGGGCTGCATGGCGTTGCGGCCCATGCTGCCACTTGCGGATTAACAACGTCCCTACGGCCGCGCCGTGGCTAATCGGCCTCGACGACCTGTTGCGGTTCGATCCATTTCAACGATTGGACCGAAGTTGGCATGCACATCGTATTATCCGGGGCCTCGGGCGCCGGCACCGCGACGAATATCGTCTTGAATGCCAGGATGACAGCAGTCGCCCCAATGCGTATGCCCTTTTCGGCGCGGCGCGGCATCGGAATACGCGCACGCAGGCAATAGGACACAAGCAAAGCACCCAGCGGCTCAGCGGCCAGTGGCACAGCCCGCTGCGCCTGACCTATCCCATACACCACGTCGATCTGCCCCTCCCGCGGGCAGAATTGCACGCCGGTTGGTCGTAGCGCGGGGAGGCCGAAGCGCTGCGCCGCACGCAGCGACATGCCAATCGCGAGACAAAGCGCCTCGGCGGAGAACTCGATCTCCCGTCGTTCCGCAACCGCCATCGGCCGTCGCCTCGCCCTGGAGTGCCGTTTGCCGCTTGATAGGCGGTGTAGCCCAGCAGCTCTAATGGTTGCTTAACAGGCGCGGATGCCTTCCAACCCGCCTCGCACCTCGATGAAACGGGCGACCGCCTCGACGCCCTGGCCGGCGCGGATGGCGGTGAACACGAACTCCCGCTCGCCCCGCATCCGCCGCGCGTCGCGGTCCATCACCCCGAGATCGGCCCCAACATAGGGGGCGAGGTCGATCTTGTTGATCACCAGCAGGTCGGAACGGGTGATGCCGGGCCCCCCCTTGCGCGGGATCTTGTCGCCGGCCGACACGTCGATGACGTAGATCGTCAGATCCGCCAGCTCCGGGCTGAACGTGGCGGCCAGGTTATCGCCGCCGCTTTCGATCAGGATGATGTCGAGGTCGGGAAACTTCTCCCGCAACTCCGCCACGCCGGCGAGGTTGATGGAGGCGTCCTCGCGGATAGCCGTGTGCGGGCAGCCCCCGGTCTCGATGCCCAGGATGCGCTCGGGCGGCAGCGACCCGGCACGGATGAGAAACTCCGCGTCCTCGCGCGTATAGATATCGTTGGTGATGGCGGCGATGTCGTAGCGATCGCGCAGCCGCTTGCACAGCGCGTCCATCAACGCGGTCTTGCCGGACCCGACGGGTCCGCCGACTCCCACACGCAGCGGGCCGTTGGGGGATTTCATGACCGGAACAACCTCGTGTACTGGGTTTCATGCCGCATGGAAGCGAGATCGGCCCGCCAGCAGGCGCCGCCGACGTCGTCCAGCGCCGCACCGCGCGCCTGCGCCGCCACGGCGAGAATGACGGGCTCGAGCCCGGCCAGCACGCGCAGGCCCGCGGTCTGGCCGAGCGGCACCAGGCGCACGGCCGCGGAGATCATGCTGGCAGCACCGGCCTGCATGAATCCCGCACAGGCGCAATCCGCCGCGATGGCGTGCGCGCCGGCCAACGCGCCCACCGCCACCGGATACGGAATGTCGGCAATTCCGACGAACGCCGGCATTCCCCACGGAGCGGCGGCATGGATGAAAGCGTTGCCCTGGCCCAGTGTTTCGGCCAGACGTTCGCGCGCGGGCTGGACCGCACGAGCGAATTCCGCGATCCGCGCCAGTGCCGCCGCATCGGCGAAGGCGGCGTGCGCGTGGCGCAACAGGATGGCATCCGCGCGGGCGGACCCGTAACGCAGCATATCCGCCAGCCAGTCCTGCAGCGAGGCCTCGTCGGCTATGTCGCCCGCCTCCACCGCCCATTCCACGCCATGCGACCAGGCGAAGCCGCCGGTTGGGAAGGCGGGCGACAACCAGGCCAGCAGGCGCAGCAGAGCGGCGTCAGCCGTCGGCGTGGTCATGTTCATCGCCGTGTCGATGGGAGGCCTCCCCGCCCGCATAAGCGCCGGCCTCAGGGTCGAACGGCGCCTCGATGTGCGCGACATGGCCGCCGAGCCCTTCCACCATCGCCTCGATGACCCGGTCGGCGCGAATGCGAATGTGCCCACCGCTCAGTTGCACGGGCAAATGGCGATTCCCCAGATGCCAGGCGATGCGCAGCAGATCGCCCGCGCCATGCGCATGGATTTCGGCCAACTCCTCCGGCCGCGCTTCGACGCGCACGACCCCGCCATCCTCCACCAGCAGGCCGTCGCCGTGGCGCAGCCGAATGGCCTGCGTCAGGTCGAGCAGCACGTCCTGCCCGGCCACGGTGCGCACCACCACGCGCCGGCGGTAACGCTGATCGAAATCCAGCACCACCCGATCGGTCGCCCTCGCCTGGTCCCAGTCGCCAGCCGGCAAAACGGTGAAACTGCGCATCAGAACAGGAAATAGCGCTGCGCCATCGGCAGCACGGTGGCGGGCTCGCAGGTCAGCAGCACACCGTCGGCGCGGACCTCGTAGGTCTCGGGATCGACCTCGATGACCGGCGTCGCATCGTTGTGGATCATGCTTTTCTTGCTGATGCCGCCACGGGTGTTGCGCACCGCGGACAACGGCCGCGCCAACCCGAACCGCGTGCCGATATCGTCCTGCAGCGCGGCGGCCGAGACGAAGCTGATGCAGGAGGCGGCGAGCGCGCGACCGCAGGCACCGAACATCGGCCGGTAGTGCACGGGCTGCGGCGTCGGGATCGAGGCGTTGGGATCGCCCATCGCCGCCAGCACGATGCTGCCGCCCTTGATGACCAGGTCCGGCTTGACCGCGAAGAAGGCCGGCGACCACAGCACCAGGTCCGCGAGCTTGCCCACTTCCACCGAGCCGACTTCGTGCGACAGCCCCTGCGCGATGGCGGGGTTGATGGTGTATTTGGCGATGTAGCGCCGCACCCGCGCATTGTCGCGCCGCGTCCCGTCCCCTGGCAACGACCCGCGCTGCAGCTTCATCTTGTGCGCGGTCTGCCAGGTGCGGATGGCCACCTCGCCGACCCGCCCCATGGCCTGGCTGTCCGACGATATCATCGAAAGCGCACCGATATCGTGCAGAATGTCCTCGGCCGCGATGGTCTCGCGGCGGATGCGCGATTCGGCGAAGGCGACATCCTCGGGCACCGCCGGATCGAGGTGGTGGCACACCATGAGCATGTCGAGATGCTCGTCCAGCGTGTTCGCCGTATAGGGCCGCGTCGGGTTGGTGGAGCTCGGCAGCACGTTGGCCAGCCCGGCCACCTTGATGATGTCGGGCGCGTGGCCGCCGCCGGCGCCTTCGGTGTGGAAGGCGTGGATCGTGCGCCCCTTGAACGCTGCGATGGTGTCTTCGACGAAGCCACTCTCGTTCAGCGTGTCGGTGTGGATCATCACCTGCACGTCGAACCGGTCGGCGACGGTGAGGCAGCAATCGATGGCGGCCGGCGTGGTGCCCCAGTCCTCGTGCAGCTTCAGCGAAGAGGCGCCGGCACGGATCATTTCCTCCAGCGCCGCGGGTTGCGAGGCGTTGCCCTTGCCGGCGAAGGCGAGGTTGACCGCCAATCCCTCGGCCGCCTGCAGCATGCGCATCATGTGCCAGGGGCCAGGCGTGCAGGTGGTGGCCGCGGTGCCGGTGGCCGGGCCGGTGCCGCCGCCGACCATCGTGGTGATGCCGCTGGCCAGCGCGTCGTCGACCTGCTGCGGGCAGATGAAGTGGATATGGCTGTCGATGCCGCCCGCCGTGACGATCTTGCCTTCGCCCGCGATCACCTCGGTGCCCGGCCCGACGATGATGGTCACGCCCGGCTGCACATCGGGATTGCCCGCTTTGCCAATCCCGCTGATGCGGCCATTGACGATGCCGATGTCGGCTTTGACGATGCCCCAATGATCGACGATCAGCGCGTTGGTGATCACGGTATCCACCGCGCCCTCGGCCTGCGTCGCCTGCGACTGGCCCATGCCGTCGCGGATCACCTTGCCGCCGCCGAATTTCACTTCGTCGCCATAGACGGTGAAGTCTTTCTCGACTTCCACCCACAACTCGGTGTCGGCCAGCCGCACGCGGTCGCCGGTGGTGGGGCCGAACATGTCGGCATAGGCACGGCGGGTGATGCGCGCCATCAAACGTCTCCCATCACGAGGCCACGGAAGCCAAAGATTTTCCGCCCGCCCCGGTAGGGCACCAGCGTCACCTCGCGGGTCTGCCCCGGCTCGAACCGCACGGCGGTGCCAGCGGCGATGTCCAGCCGTTGGCCCTGCGCGGCCGCGCGGTCGAACGCCAGCGCGCCGTTGGTTTCGGCAAAATGATAGTGGCTGCCCACCTGAATCGGCCGGTCGCCGGTGTTGGCGACGGTGAGCGTGGTGCGGGCCAGTCCGGCGTTCAATTCGATGTCGCCGTCAGCGGTTTCGATCTCTCCGGGGATCATGCGGACGGCTCCTCAGCGGATCGGTTCGTGAACGGTGACAAGCTTGGTGCCGTCCGGGAAGGTGGCTTCCACCTGCACGTCGGCGATCATCTCGGCGATGCCCTCCATCACTTGCTCGCGGGTGATGACATGCGCGCCCGCTTCCATCAGGTCGGCCACCGAACGGCCGTCGCGCGCGCCTTCCACCACGAAATCGGTGATCAACGCCACCGCCTCGGGATGGTTCAGCTTCACCCCCCGCTCCAGCCGCCGCCTTGCGACCATCGCGGCCATGGATATCAGCAGTTTGTCTTTCTCGCGCGGCGTCAGATTCATGGCGTTTCCGGGGTCTGCGGGGCATCGGGCGGGGACATCCTGCCCAGGATAGCGTCAGCTTGCGGCGGCGTCATGCCATGCCGGCCGAAATTCGGTGAAAAACCCGGCAGGCGCATCCCGCGCGAGCAGGCCGCCCTGCCCTGAATCGGGCTTTGTCAGCCCCGGCGTCCTGCGCCACACTCGTTGCGGCGGCAAAGGGAGCGTCCGATGAGCAACACCACACTCGGCCCCGGCGGCCATTGGCGCAACTGGGTGGGCAATCAATCCTTCGTCGCCCGCCATATGGCCACACCCGAGTCGGAAGCCGAACTCGCGGCCTGCGTCGCCGCCGCCACCCGCCAGGGCCTTGGCGTGCGCGTGGCCGGATCGGGCCATTCCTTCACGCCGGTGGTGGCCACCAGCGGCCTGCTGCTCAGCCTGGAAAAGCACGCGGGCATCGTCTCGGTGGACCGCGCCAGCAAGCGCGTGACGGTGAAAGCAGGCACCCGCATCGGCGATATCGGCCGCGCGCTGAAGCAAATGGGCCTATCGCTCGCCAACCAAGGCGATATCGACACGCAGGCGCTGGCCGGAGCCCTGTCCACCGGCACCCACGGCACCGGGGCCACGCTGGGCAATCTTTCGTCGCAAGTGGTCGGCATGCGGTTGGTGCAACCCGACGGCAGCATTCTGGACCTCACCGCCGAACAAGATGCCGACCGGCTGCTCGCCGCGCGCGTCTCGCTCGGCATGCTCGGCCCGATTTCCACGATCACGCTGCAAACCATGGACGCCTACAACTTGAAAGAGATCGTCTGGCGCGACGATTTCGAGGCATGCATGGAGCGGCACGACGAACTTGCCGCCAGCAACCGGCATTTCGCATTCTTCTGGTGTCCGGTGCCGGAGTCGCGGCATTTGTACTGCCTCGGCGACACATCCTCGGTCTCCAACACGCCGCGCGACTACGACGTGTGCGAGATGAAGACGATGAATTTCACCGATGCAGCGCCGTACACCCGCGCCGGCGGGTTCGAGAAAGTGGCGTACAGCTCGGAAATCTACCCCATCGAATACGTCGCCAACTTCCACGAACTGGAATACGCGGTGCCGGTGGCGCACGGCAAACAGGCGTTGCGCGAGGTGCGCGAGCTGATGCTCACCCGGCACCGCAACTGCATCTACCCGGTGGAATACCGCTTCACCGCCGCCGATTCCGGCTGGATCAGCCCGTTCTTCGAACAGGACAGCGTGACCATCTCGGTCTCCGGCGGTCCGGGCATCGACTATTGGGATTATCTGCGCGACGTGGACGCCATTTTGCGCCGTTACGGCTCACGCCCGCATTGGGGCAAGCTGCATTTCACCAATGCCGACGACATGCCCCGGCTGTTCCGCCGCCACGCCGATTTCGTCGCCCTGCGCCGCCGGCTCGATCCGCAGGGCCATTTCCTCAACGACCATCTGCGCAACCTGTTTGCCTGAGGCTAGAAATCCAGATCGGCGTAATGCTCGGGCGGCGTGAAGCCCGCCACCCGGTCGGCCAGCAGCGGGCGGAAACTCGGGCGGGATTTCATGCGGGCGTACCACTCGCGCGCCGGTTCGCTGATCGTCCAATCCACGTCGCCCGCGTAGTCCAGCACAGACAAATGCGCCGCCGCCGCCAGGTCGGCCAGCGACAGCGACGCCCCGGCGAGCCATTTGCGCGTCTCGGCCAGCCAGCCGAGATACTGCAAATGCTCGCGCAATTGGGCATAGCCCGCGCGCAGCGCCGTGGCGTCCGGGTGGCCGCGCCCGGAAATGCGTTTGATGTATTTCTGCCCGTTCAGGTTGCGGGTCACTTCGCCATCGAACTTGCCGTCGAACCATGCCACCAGCCGCCGCACTTCCACCCGCTCCGCCAGCGTGTGGCCCAGCAGGGTGCCGTCGGTGTAAGCCTCGTCGAGATATTCGCAGA
>CAIMEK010000190.1 GCA_903839965.1 uncultured Acetobacteraceae bacterium
CCCCGCGCCAGGCGGCGGCACGTCGAGCGCCAGCGCCAGCCCGCGCGGGGTCGGCGCCGCGCCGTGCGCCGGCAGCACGAAGGCGAACAGCTCCAGCAGGTCGAAGCACGGCAGCGCGCGCAACCCGAGCCGGCGCAGGGTGGCCGGCGCATGCACCAGCAACGGCGGCGGCAGCGTGCGCAGCAGCGCCACCGCATCGGCGGCCGCGCGTTCGAGCAATTCGCCGTCCGGCGTGACGATCGCGGCCCGGCCGACGCCGGCCACCACCGACGGCGCCTCGGGCAGCAGGATGCGGGAAGGGCCAGCTCCGCCAAAAGCGCGGTCGATCATGCCCGCACTATATGGGTAACGCCGGATTGACCAAGGCACCCCCCGTCCATAGCTTGCGCCGAATGTCCGAATCCCCCGCCCTGCCCGCCGTCGCCCCCGCTGTCGCCACGGCCAGATCCTGGCCTTTCGAGGAGGCCCGGAAGGTCGCCGAACGGCTGGCCCGCACCGGCAAAACCTCGGCCCTGTTCCAGACCGGCTACGGCCCGTCCGGCTTGCCGCATATCGGCACGTTCGGCGAGGTTGCCCGCACCACCTGGGTGCGCCACGCCTTCACCGCCATGACCGGCCTGCCGGCACGGCTGCTCGCCTTCAGCGACGACATGGACGGGCTGCGCAAGGTGCCGGACAACGTGCCCAACCGCGCGATGCTCGCCACCCATCTCGGCCAGCCGCTGACGCGCATCCCCGACCCGTTCGGCACGCATGACAGTTTCGGCGCCCATAACAACGCCCAACTGCGCGCCTTCCTGGATTCGTTCGGATTCGAATACGAGTTCGCCTCCTCCACCGAATACTACGCCGCCGGCCGCTTCGACGCCGCGCTGCGCCGCGTGCTGACGCTGCACGAGGAAATCCGCGCGGTGGTGCTGCCCACGCTGGGCCCGGAACGGCGCGCCAGCTATTCCCCGATCCTGCCGATCCACCCGAAGAGCGGCATCGTCATGCAGGTGAAGGTGGAACGCTTCGACACCGACGCCGGCACCATCGTCTGGCGCGACCCCGATACCGGCGAGGCGATCGAAACCCCGGTCACCGGCGGCGCCTGCAAGCTGCAGTGGAAGGCCGACTGGGCGATGCGCTGGCACGCGTTGGATGTCGACTACGAGATGTCCGGCAAGGACCTGATCGACAGTGTGCGGCTCTCCGGCAAGATCTGCCGCATCCTCGGCAGCGAGCCGCCCACCGGCTTCACCTACGAGCTGTTCCTCGACGAGAGCGCGCAGAAGATCAGCAAGAGCAAGGGCAACGGCCTGTCGGTGCAGGAGTGGCTGCGCTACGCTCCGCCGGAGAGCCTGGCGCAGTTCATGTTCAACCAACCGACCCGCGCCAAGCGGCTGTATTTCGACGTGATCCCCAAGGCGGTGGACGAGTACCTGGCCAACGCCTCCCGGGCGCATGGCCAGAACGAGGCGGAGCGGCTGGCCAACCCGGCCTGGCACATCCACGGCGGGCCGGTGCCGCAGGCCGCCCACTCGCCGCTCTCCTTCACCATGCTGCTGAACCTGGCCAGCGTGGTGAACGCCGAGACGCCGGACATCCTGTGGGGCTTCATCCGCCGCTACAACCCGGCCGCCACCCCGGAAGAAATGCCGTTCCTCGCCGGACTGGTCGACCACGCGCTGGCCTACTACCGCGACTTCGTGCGCCCGGCCAAGCGGTTCCGCGACCCCGACCCGACCGAACGGGCCGCGCTGGAAGACCTCGCGAAGGAACTGGCCGCCCTGCCGCCCGATGCCGATGGCGAAACCATCCAGAACGCCATCTACGCGGTCGGCAACCGACACCCCTTCCGCGAGTTGCGCGCCTGGTTCGGCTGCCTCTACCAGGTGCTGCTCGGCCAGCAGGAGGGTCCGCGCTTCGGCCAGTTCGTGGCATTGTACGGCATCGCCGAGACCATCGGGCTGATCGAGGACGCGCTGGCACGCGCGCCATCCTGAAGGAGCGGGCATGGGCGAGACGGCAAAGCGCCTGCTTCGGCATCTGCCGCCGGTGCTCGGCCTGCTGCTGCTCGTCGGCGCCATCTACGTGGTGCAGAAGGAATTCCGCGGCCTCAAGATCGAAGACATCGCCCGAGTCCTGGAGGTGATGCCGGCCCGCACGCTGGCCATCGCCTTCCTCTGGAACATGCTGTCGTACGGCGTGCTGACCTTCTACGACCGCCTCGGCACCTTCTACGCCGGCCGGCGCCTGGCCTACGGCAAGATCGCCTTCGCCTCGTTCTGCGCCTACGCGCTCGGCCACAACCTCGGCTTCGCCGCGGTGTCGGGCGCCGCCGTGCGCTACCGGCTGTATGCGCACTGGGGCCTCACCCCCTTGCAGATCGCCAAGGTGGTGGCGTTCTGCAGCCTCACCTTCGCGCTCGGCGGCCTGGTGCTGGGCGGGCTCGTGCTGCTGCTCGAACCCGACGCGGTGCCGTTCTTCGGCAACCGCCTGCCGGCCTGGCTGATGCATGCCATCGGGATCGCGCTGTGGGCGCTGGTGGCGGGCTACGTCACCCTCTCGCGCGTGCTGGGCCGGCGCCGGATGTTCGGCTACGTCCTCCAACTGCCGGGCTGGCGCATGGCCATCCTGCAGGTGGTGCTGGCGACCGTGGACGTGGCGGTCACCGCGGCCATCGTCTACACGCTGCTGCCCGCCGCCCCCGGGCTGACCTACCTGCGCTTCCTCGGCGTCTACGTGGCCTCCTACACCGCGGGCCTGGCGGCCAACATCCCGGGCGGCATCGGCGTGTTCGACACCGCCATGCTGATCGGCCTGTCGCCCTACCTGGAGCCGTCGCAGATCGTCGGCGGCATCGTGATGTTCCGCCTCTATTACTACATCATCCCGCTGTTCCTGGCCGGCGGGCTGTTCGCCGGCAACGAGTTCGTGATGCGCGGCCGCTCGCTGCTGCGCCCGACCCCGACGATGCGCGGCGTGGCGCCGACGGCGCGCTGGAGCGAGCCCGACTTCGTGGTGGCCGCGGTGACCGGCGCGGTGACCATCTGCGGCGCCCTGCTGCTCTGCCTCGGTGTGGTGGAGCGCCGCCCCGACTTCTCCTGGATCGACCCCGACTTCGCCGAGGTCGCCGCCCAGGCCGGCGAATTCGTGCCCAGCCTGATCGGCGGCGCCCTGATGGTGTGCGCCCTGGCGATGTCCAAACGCGTCACCCTGGCCTGGGGCACCACCATCGTCCTGCTGCTGCTGGCCGCCGCCTTCACCGTCGCCCAGGGCGAGCCGCCATGGATTCCCGGCATGCTGATGCTGGCCGGGGTGCTGATCGCGCCATTCCGCGGCGCGTTCTATCGCCACGCGCGGCTGCTGTCCGGCCCGATGGAAGCCGCCATCGCCGTGCCGCTGCTCACCCTCGCCGGCTGCGTCCTGGCGCTGGCCGGCTTCGAACGGCACGTGCGCTGGCTGTCGGACAATTCGTGGTGGGAAGTGATCCTCTCTCCGGACGTGCCGAACTCGCTGCGCGCCAGCGTGGCACTGACGGTGGTGCTGGCCCTGCTGGCCCTGTGGCGCCTGCTGCGCCCCGGCCGGGTGCGCTTCGCCCCCTGGGATACCGCGACCCGACTGCATTACGCGGCACTCGGCGCCGATCCGCCGGCACAGGCCGACGGCATCGTCTGGGGCGAGTCCGAACGCGCCGGCATCCCGTTCCGTCGCATCGAAGGCATCCTGCTCGGCCTCGGCGACCCGGCCGGCGTCGAAAGCGACCGCATCTCGGCTATCTGGCGGCTGCGCGACCTGGCCAGCCAGGAACGCCTCGACCCGGCCGTCTGGCGGGCCGGGCGAACCCTCCTGAAAGTCTACGCCGACCTCGGCCTGGCCGCCCTGCCCCTCGGCCCGGACGGCCTGCTGCTGGAAAACACCGAAACCAACACTGGCAACGACACCACCGAATACCTGGTCTGCCGCGCCGAACGCGACCTGGTGACCCTCACAGCCCTGCTGCCGCAATTGGCTCGGACGGAGGAATAGAAAGGCCAGGGCTTCGCCCCTGGACCCCACCAAGGGCCGAGGGGCCCTTGGAACCCATTCGTTTAGGGAGTCTTGGCGAGAGGGGGGTGAGGAG
>CAIMEK010000191.1 GCA_903839965.1 uncultured Acetobacteraceae bacterium
CGGCACGCTGCAGCACTTCGTCGATGGCGCGCGCACCGGGGCCACCGGGCTGCTGGCCGCCAGCGTATTCCATTTCGGTACTTTTTCGCTCGCCCAGGTGAAGGCCGCGCTGGCCGACGCCGGGCTGCCGGTGCGCCTGCCGCGCCCGCTGGCACGGGCGGCCTGAGGGCGCACGCATGGCAAAACCGACCAAGACGAAAACCACCAAGGCCAAGCCCACCAAGGCCAAGCCGAAGGCAAAACCGACCAAGAAGGGCGCCCCCAAGCCCAAGCAGGCGCGGGCCCTGAAGAACAGCAGCACCAATCTGAAGCCGCCCGCCTCGGTGGCCGTGCCGCCGGCGCCCGACGACCTCGGCACCTCCATCCTCGACCGGCTGTTCTCGGTGGTGTCCAGCCGGCGCGGCGCCGACCCGATGCTCAGCCATTCCGCCCGGCTGCTGGCGCGCGGCTCCGCCAAGGTTGCCCAGAAGTTCGGCGAGGAAGCGGTGGAGTGCCTGATCGAAGCGGTCCGCGGTGACCATCGCGCGCTGGTGGCCGAGAGCGCGGACGTGCTCTACCACCTGATCGTCATGTGGGTGGACGCCGACGTGCAGCCGGAGGAGGTCTGGGCCGAACTGCGGCGGCGCGAAGGCGTTTCCGGCATCGCCGAGCGGGCGACGCGGGTGCGTGCCCTGCCGTTGGCCTTCGGCGTGCACACCAACAAGATCCCCTGACCAGCTCGAACGGAGGGCGGACAATGCCGGTGAAGGGTGTCGGCGAGTACGACGACCAGAACATCTTCGCCCGCATCCTGCGCGGCGAAATCCCCTGCCAGAAGGTCTACGAGGACGCCTGGGCGCTGGCGTTCAACGACATCTCGCCGCAGGCGCCGGTGCATGTGCTGGTGATCCCGAAAGGCCGCTGGGTGTCGATCGCCGATTTCGCCGCCCATGCCGCCGATGCCGAAATCGCCGGCTTCTGGCGCGCCGTCGGCGCCGTGGCAAAGCAGCTCGACCTGGAGGAGCCCGGCTACCGGCTGCTGCTCAACATGGGCGAGCATGGCGGGCAGGAAGTGGCGCACATGCATGTCCACCTGTTCGGCGGCCGGCCGCTCGGGCGCATGCTGGAACGACGCGCCGCCGGCGGTTGACAGCCGGGCGGCCCCACCACATTTTAGTCTTCTCCGAGGGGAGCCCCGACTGGGGGCTGAGATACCGCCGCGGCGGTGACCCTTTGAACCTGACCCGGGTTGTGCCGGCGTAGGGACGGGAATCGCAGCGTGACCCCCTCCCCCTCCGGTCCACCCATCCGACACGAAGGGGAATGCGCCCGTGACCGTCCTGCAGAAGCCCGCCACCGTCACCACCGGGCCCGTCATCGGCAGCCGGAAGCTCTATTCCAGCCCGCCCGGCCGGCCCGACATACGGGTGCCGTTCCGCGAGATCGACCTGCACCCGACCGCGAACGAGCCGCCTTTGCGCATCTACGACACCTCCGGCCCGTTCACCGACCCGGCGGTGCGCATCGACCTGCAAGCGGGGCTGGCGCCGTTGCGCTCGCCCTGGATCGAACGGCGCGCGGTGGCGCCGATCGCCCCCCGCGCGGTGCGCCCGGAAGACAACGGCCATGTCGGCGCCGACAAGCTGGTGGCCGAATGCCCGGCGCAGCGGCGCGTGCTCGGCGGCCTCGACGGCCAGCCCGTGACCCAGCTGGAGTTCGCCCGCGCCGGCATCGTCACCGACGAGATGATCTACGTCGCCCACCGCGAGAACCTCGGCCGGGCGGAGCAGATCGCGGGCGCGGACGAGCGGCGCGCCGACGGCGAGGATTTCGGCGCCGCCATCCCCGCCTTCATCACCCCCGAGTTCGTGCGCGCCGAAATCGCCCTGGGCCGCGCCATCCTCCCGGCCAACATCAACCACCCGGAGCTGGAGCCGGTCATCATCGGCCGCAACTTCCTGGTGAAGATCAACGCCAATATCGGCAATTCCGCGGTCACCTCCTCGGCCGCGGACGAGGTGGAAAAGCTGGTCTGGTCGATCCGCTGGGGCGGCGACACCGTCATGGACCTGTCCACCGGGCGCAACATCCACAACATCCGCTCCTGGATCATCCGCAATTCGCCGGTGCCGATCGGCACGGTGCCGATCTACCAGGCGCTGGATAAGGTCGGCGGCGACCCCGACAAGCTC
>CAIMEK010000192.1 GCA_903839965.1 uncultured Acetobacteraceae bacterium
TCCATGGCCTCCAGCGCCGTCAGGTCGGTGCGCAACACCAGTTCGATCAGTCGGCAGCGCAGCCGCGCGATGATCGCCTCGACCTCGTCCGCGCAGGTGCGCATGACATAACGCTGCGTGCCGATGTAGACAGCCACCGTGCCGGCAAGCGCCAGGGCAAGGCCCAGGGCGTGGCCTCCCTCGGGAGCCGACACCGCAGCGCTGTTGATGACCCCGAGGGCGACGGCGTTCGCCAGCGCCGCCAATGCGGCCATGGCCAGCAGCCGGCGCCGCGACACCACACTCACCTGGCCGAGCAGTTTCAACAACGACATAGGCGATGTTCCGTTCGCCACGCGTCGGCGTGGAAGGTATCTAGATCTTCCCGGCGGTTGCCTGCAATGATAGCTTGTTGTTTCTCAGCGACCATTGGGGTTCGGGCTTGGGATATGATGGCATCGCAACAAAGCCCGGTGATATGCACCCCGGGCGGTGTTGTGGCAACGATCCAGGTGGAGCATCCCGTTCTGGAGTCGGCCCGAGCGGGGGCCTGAGCAACATTGTGGGCCGGCATGCTGCCGCGCGGTGGCCCGGGCGTCGAGAGTTGCGGGCAGCAGCGCCGTCCGCCGGCTGCCTTGCGGGAGCCGCGGATTGAGCAGGACGGAATCCGCCAGCGGCAGCGACGGCGCCCTGCCTGCGAACGAGGGCGAGACGCCGTGGACAGCGCAACCCGAGGAGGTCGCACCGGCCTCGTTCGCGCAGCGCCGGCTGTGGATACAAGACCGCCTCGCCGATGGCGCGAAAGGCTACAACGTCGCACTCACGCTGGCGCTGTCCACCTGCCCCGACATGACGGCGTTGTCGGCGGCATTGACCTTTGTCGTGCGCCGCCATGCGCCGCTGCGCACCTGCCTGCGCGAGCGCGCGGGGGAGCCGTGGCAGTACGTGCTCCCGCCGACGCCGGTGCCGGTGGCGCGCGATGTCGTTGCCTGGGAGGCGTTCGCCGGGTTCGTGGCCGAGCAACGCGCGCGACCGTTCGACCTGAGCACGGGCCCACTGCTGCGGGCGACGCTGATCGAGCCGCCGGACCATGCCCCCGTGCTGCTGCTGGTCATTCATCACATCGCCTTCGATGGTTGGTCGGTGCCGGTTCTGCTGAACGAGCTCGCGGCCGCCTACCGGCACGGCGGGGCCGCGCGCCTGCCGCCGCTGCCGACCAGCTATGCCAGCTATGCCCGCCGGCAACACGACGCGGCCCCGGACGCGGCGGACCTGGCGTGGTGGCAGGCTGGGCTGCAGGGGTTGGAGCCGCTGTCGCTGCCCTATGACCGCCAGCCCGGGCGGCATGCCCCCAGCCGTGCCGTCAGCCTGCCGGTGCGGCTGACGCCGACGGTGTGCGACCGGCTCGAAGCAGTGGCGCGCACCGGCAACACCACGTTGTTCGTCGTGCTGCTGAGCGCGTTCCAGGCCTATCTGCACCGGCTGACCGGGGCAGCGCGCATCGGCATCGGCGTGCCCGTCGCGGGACGCGACGAAGCCGCACTGGAGGCATTGGTCGGCCTGTTCGTCAATCTGCTGGTCATCGACACCGCGTTCGACCAGGCAACGAGCTTCACGGTGCTGGTGGACCGCGTGCGGCAGACCATGCTGGCGGCGATGGAGCATCGCTCGGTTTCCTTCGAGCAGCTCGTGCAGCTTCTGCCGGATGCGCGCACGACCGGTCGGACCCCGCTGTTCAATGTTGCGTTCGCCGTGCAGCTTGCCCCCGAGGCGCCCGATTTCGGCCCCGGGCTGCAGGCCGGAATTCCACAGATCGATGCCGGGGTTCGCTTCGATCTCGAGCTTTACCTGTGGCGCAGCGGTGGCGGCATGGCCGGCGTCCTCATGGCCGACGCCGACTGCTTCACCCGGCCGGGCCTGATGGCCATGCGACAGGGTTGGCTGGTCTGCCTCAGTCGGCTGCTTGCTGAGCCGGGGCGCCCGGTCCAGCAGCACGACCTGCTGACGCCGGATACCCGCCGCCGGGTGCTTGAGGCGGGCTGTCCGGTGTCGGTCGGGCTGCCCGTGGCCCGTATCGAGGCGCTGTTTGCCGCCCAGGCCGCGCGCACCCCGGATGCGCCGGCGGTGATCGACCA
>CAIMEK010000193.1 GCA_903839965.1 uncultured Acetobacteraceae bacterium
ATGTCGGCGCGCTCCGGCACCATCGTTGGGCCCGCGGCGACTGGCAGCTTCTGCCCTGGATCCTGGGCTACTCTCCAAACCCCGCTCTGCCCGGCCACGCATCCGCGGGCATTCCGGCGCTTGGGCGCTGCAAGATGCTGGACAACCTGCGTCGTACCCTGTCTGCCCCGGCCGCGGTGCTGGCGCTGCTCGCCGGCTGGGCGGCACCGTTCCACGCCGCTCTTGTCTGGACGATCTTCGTCCTCGCCACGATCGTGCTGCCGACCCTCATACCGGTCATCGGCGCCATCCCGCCGCGTCGCCCCGGCCCGACGATGGCCAGTCACATGCGGGCGCTCGGCAGCGATTTCTGCCTGGCCCTCACCCTTTCGGCGCTGATCATCACTTTTCTGGCGCATCAGGCCTGGCTCATGGCCGACGCGATCGCCCGCACGCTTTGGCGCCTGCTGGTCAGCCGCCGGCATTTGCTCGAATGGGTGCCTGCGGCTCAGGCGACCATCGGCCGCCGGCTCGACTTGGTCGGCTCTTTTCGCCGGATGGCCGGATCGCTGGTGATCGCGGCGACCGCGATCGCGATCGTGCAGTTTTCCGAACATGGCAGTTGGATGCTGGTGGCCCCGCTCGCCTTGCTGTGGATTGCTGCGCCCGCGGTGGCACGCTGGACCAGCCTTCCACCGGGCGTTGCGGATCAGTTGGCCACGTCGGATGCCGATGCCCGCGCCCTGCGACTGACCGCGCGCCTGACCTGGCGGTTTTTCGAGGACTTCGTCACGGCGGACGATCACATGCTGCCGCCCGACAATTTCCAGGAAGACCCGGCGCCGGTACTGGCTCACCGAACCTCGCCCACCAATCTCGGTCTCTATCTGCTCTCCGTGGCAAGCGCCCGCGACTTCGGATGGATCGGCACCGCCGAGGCGATTGCGCGGCTGGAGGCGACCCTGGACACCATGGAGGAGCTGGCGCGGTTCCGCGGCCATTTCTTCAACTGGTACGATACGCGCGACCTGCGTCCGCTCGATCCACGCTACGTCTCCACCGTCGACAGCGGCAATCTCGCCGGGCACCTCATCACCCTCGCCAATGCCTGCCGGGAATGGCAGGACCACCCGCTCGGCGCGGCGGGCTGCCTCGCCGGCGTCAGCGACGCCATCGATCTTGCGTGCGAGGAGGCGGCTCGCCTGCGCGACGGGCGCCTCACGCAAATCGTTACCTGGCGCCAGTTCGACGACGCCGTGGCGGCACTCCGATCCGACCTGCGACAGGCGGTTTCGCAGCCCGAAGGTCGCGCCGATGCTCTCGCGCGAGCCAGCGGTCTTGCCGTGACCCTGGCCGATATCGCGCGCGCCATCGCCCTGGAACGCGGCGACGGAAGCGGCGACGACATGCTGTTCTGGGCCGAGGCCGGCCTGCGATCCATCGGGCAGCACCGCCGGGATCTCGCGGCGCCGTCCGATCCGACGGCCGCGTCGGGCGAGCGCCTGGCGGTGCTGGAAGCCACATCACGCGCCATGGCACTGAACATGGAGTTCGGCTTCCTGATCGACCAGGAGCGCCAACTGCTCTCCATCGGGTTCCTCGTCCAGGAAGGCAAGCTGGACGGGAATTGCTACGATCTGCTTGCCTCCGAGGCACGGCTGGCAAGTTTCATCGCGATTGCCAAAGGTGATGTGCCGGCCCAGCACTGGTTCCGGCTGGGCCGCTCCGTCACGCCGGTCCGGCACGGGGCCGCGCTGATTTCCTGGTCAGGATCGATGTTCGAGTACCTGATGCCGTCGCTGGTCATGCGCGCCCCGGCGGGAAGCCTGATCGGGCAGACCAGCCGGCTGATCGTGCGCGCGCAGATCGACTACGCCGCGCGGCGGCACCTGCCCTGGGGAATTTCGGAATCGGCCTACAATGCCCGCGACCTCGAATTCACCTACCAGTATTCGAATTTCGGCGTGCCCGGCCTGGCTCTGAAGCGCGGGCTCGGCGAACACCGCGTCGTCGCGCCCTACGCGAGCGCCCTTGCCGCCATGGTCGATCCGCGCGCCGCATGCGCCAATCTCGCGGAACTCGCGGCAGCGGGCGGACGCGGCCGCCACGGATTCTACGAAGCCCTGGACTACACGCCATCTCGCCTTCCCGTCGGCCAGGATGTCGCCATCATCCGTGCGTTCATGGCGCATCATCAGGGCATGACGATTGTCGCCATCGCCGATGCCCTGCTGCAGGGGGCGATGCGCGAACGCTTCCATGCCGAGCCCTGTGTCCAGGCGACGGAGTTGCTGCTGCAGGAGCGCACGCCGCGCGATGTGGCGGCTGCTCGCCGCTGGTCCGCGGACGGCAAGGCCGCCACCAGATTGCGCGACACCGGACCCTCCGGCGCCCGGCGGTTCGGCGCCGTGCTGCAGGCCACGCCGGCGACGCAGCTGCTGTCGAATGGCCGCTACGCCACCATGCTCACCTCGGCGGGCTCCGGATACAGCCGGTGGGGCGAGCTTGCCGTCACCCGTTGGCGCGAGGATGCCACCCGCGACGACTTCGGTTCGTACATCTTCATCCGCAACCTCCGCAGTGGCGCCGTGTGGTCGGCCGGACTCCAACCGACCGCCGCGGTGCCCGAAGACTACGAGGTGACCTTCACCGAGGATCGGGCCGTATTCACGCGCCGCGACGGTGCACTCACCACCAGGCTGGAAGTGCTGATCTCGGCCGAGGACGATGCCGAGGTCCGCCGGGTTTCGATCACCAATTCCGGCAGTCGCGCGCGGGATTGCGAGGTCACATCGTATGCCGAGATCGTGTTGGCCCGGCAGGACGCCGACCTGGCGCATCCGGCCTTCTCCAAGCTGTTCGTGGAGACCGAGTACCTCGGCAGCGCCGGCGCCATCATTGCGACCCGCCGGCGCCGCAGCCCGGCGGAGCCGGAGATCTGGGCCGCGCATCTTGCCGTGGTGGACGGCGATGTCATCGGCAAGCCGGAGATCGAGACCGACAGGGCCCGCTTTCTCGGCCGTGGCCACGGTATCGGCGCGCCCGTGGCCATGGTCGACGGGCGAGCCCTGTCGAACACGGTCGGCGCCGTGCTCGATCCGATTTTCGCCATGCGCCAGCGGGTGCGGATTGCGCCCGGCGCGACCGTGCATATCGCGTTCTGGACCATGGTCGCCGCCACGCGCGCAGCGCTGCTGGCTTCCATCGACAGGCGCAGCGACACGACGGCGTTCGGGCGGGCGGCCACGCTCACCTGGACGCAGGCCCAGGTGCAGTTGCGCCACCTCGGCATCACCGCCGGCGAGGCCAGTCTGTTCCAGCGTCTGGCCGGATACGTGATCTATGCCGCGCCGACGATGCGCCCCATTTCGAGCACGATCCAGCACGGTGCCGGCGCGCAGTCCGGGCTATGGGCGCAGGGCATATCGGGGGACCTGCCGATCGTGCTGCTGCGGATTGCCGAAAGCGAGCACCTGGACGTCGCGCGCGAATTGCTGCGGGCGCATGAATACTGGCGCATGAAGCAACTGGCCGTCGACCTGGTGATCCTCAACGAACGGCAGTCGTCCTATACCCAGGATCTTCAGGTCGCGCTCGAGACGCTGGTCCGCACCGCCCAATCCCGGCCGCGCGCCGTCGGCGAAGGGCCGCCTAGCCGGGTCTTCGTGCTGCGGACCGACCTGATCCCGCCGGAGACCCGCGCGCTTCTCGTTTCGGTCGCCAGGGTCGTGCTGGTGGCGCAGCGCGGCAGCCTGTTCGACCAACTCGACCGCATCGCCGAGACCCGGGTGCCGCCTCGCGTGCTGCCGAAGCGCGTTCCCGCCAGCACGCAGTTGCAGCTTCCGGCATCGTATGATCTCGAATTCTTCAACGGGCTGGGCGGTTTCGCCAATGACGGCGCCGAATATGTAACGATCCTCGGCCCCGGCCAGTGGACACCGGCTCCCTGGATCAACGTCATCGCCAACCCCGCCTTCGGCTTCCAGGTGGCCACCGAAGGCAGCGGCTACACCTGGTCGGTCAACAGCCGGGAGAACCAGCTCACGCCGTGGTCGAACGACCCCGTGACGGATCCTTCGGGCGAAGCGTTCTACTTGCGTGACGACGACACCGGCGAGGTCTGGACCCCGACCGCGCTGCCCATCCGCGACGAGGCCGGAACCTATGTTGCCCGCCACGGCCGGGGATACAGCCGGTTCGCCCATGCGACGCGGGGGATCGACGTCGAATTGCTGCAGTTCGTGCCGATCGATGCTCCCATCAAGATCTCCCGCCTGGTCCTGCACAATCGATCGGGCCGGACCCGGTATCTCAGCGTAACGGCGTACGTGGAGTGGGTTCTCGGCCCGTCGCGGTCGGCCTCGCTCGCATTCGTCGCCACCGGCATCGACCCGGAAACCGGCGCGATGTTCGCGCGCAATCCCTGGAGCGCCGCTTTCGGGGCGCGCGTCGCCTTCATCGACATGGGTGGGCGGCAAACGGACTGGACCGGCTCGCGCCGGGAATTCATCGGCCGGGGCGGAACCCTCGCGAACCCGGTTGCGCTCTCCGACGGCAAGCCGCTGTCGAACCGGATCGGCGCCGGCCTCGACCCGTGCGGTGCGATGCGCGCCAAGGTGACGCTGGCGGCCCACGGCAGCGCCGAGATCGTCTGCTTCCTCGGCGAAGCGGCGAGTGCGCAGGCCGCTGGCAGCCTGATCGCGCAGTATCGTAGCGCCGATCTCGACAAGGAGTTGGCCAAGGTCGCGGCCTATTGGGACGACACGCTGGGCGCAATAAAAGTGAAGACGCCCGACCGGCCGCTGGACATCATGCTCAACGGCTGGCTGCTCTACCAGACCCTGGCCTGCCGGGTCTGGGCGCGCTGCGGCTTCTACCAGACAAGCGGCGCCTACGGCTTTCGCGACCAGCTGCAGGACGGCATGGCGCTGGTGGCCGCCCGCCCGGAGCTGGCGCGCGAGCACCTGTTGCGCGCGGCGGCACGGCAGTTCGCCGAGGGCGATGTGCAGCATTGGTGGCTGCCGCATTCCGGCCAGGGCGTGCGCACCCGCATTTCCGACGATCGCGCCTGGCTCGCCTACACGGTCGCCCACTACGTCGCCGCCAGCGGCGATGCCACCGTGCTCGACGAACGCGTGCCATTCCTGGAAGGCCAGGCGCTGCAGGCCGGCGAACCCGACAACTTCTTCCAGCCCGTGGTGTCCGACCAGGCCGCCACCGTATTCGAGCACTGTGCGCTCGCCCTCGATCGAAGCCTCGCGCTGGGCAGCCATGGCTTGCCCTTGATCGGCACCGGCGACTGGAATGACGGCATGAACCGTGTCGGCGAAGGGGGCGCGGGCGAGAGCGTGTGGCTGGGCTGGCTGTTGTACGCGGCCCTGATGGAATTCGCCCCACTTGCGCAAGCGCGCCTTGAGACGGCCCGCGCCGCGACGTGGCGGGCGCACGCCGCCGCGCTGCAGGCCGCGCTCGAAAGCCAGGCGTGGGATGGCGGCTGGTATCGCCGGGGCTTCTTCGACGACGGCACGCCGCTCGGTTCCGCGATTTCGGCGGAATGCCGGATCGACTCCATCGCGCAGTCCTGGGCCGTGCTCTCCGGTGCGGCACGGCACGAACGGGGAGACTGCGCCATGGCGGCGGTCGAGCGGGAGCTGATCAGGACAGCCGACGGGATCGCGCTGCTGTTCGCGCCGCCATTCGACAAGGGGCCGCAGGATCCAGGCTACATCAAGGGATATCCGCCGGGCATCCGCGAGAACGGCGGCCAGTACACCCACGCGGCGTTGTGGTCGGTGATGGCGTTCGCGGCTCTCGGCGAAGGCAACAAGGCGACCGCCCTGCTGTCGCTGCTCAATCCCATCAATCATGCGCGCACGCGGGCGGACCTGCACCGCTACAAGGTGGAACCCTACGTTGTTGCCGCCGACGTGTATGCCGCATCGCCCCATGTCGGGCGCGGAGGCTGGACCTGGTACACGGGTTCGGCCGGATGGATGCAACGGGCCGGCATCGAGAGTATCCTTGGAATGGGACTGCGCGGCGATGTACTGGAGATGGCTCCGTGCATTCCGAATGACTGGGCACGCTTCGAAATGACGCTGCGCTACCGCTCCGCGCGCTACGAGATCGTGGTCGAGAATCCGAACAAGGTCAGTGGTGGCGTTGTTTCCGTCCAGGCGGACGGAAAGGCGGTCGTCGGACCGGGGTTGCATTTGAAACTGCTGGACGATGGGCTCACCCATCATGTGTTGGTCAGGCTCGGTTGAAGGAAACGCCCGGTCGTGGATCAGCCCCTTAATCGTGGGTGGCTGTCGAGTCCGGTGTTGATGTCCATGCCGAGGTCGGGGTCCTTTCCGAGGTCTGAGCCTCCTCATGATGTTTGGGGGTGAGTGCCCCAACGTGCGGAGCGAGGCAGGGAGAGGCCGCCTTCAGCCGACCTGGAGGGGGGAGCGGACCGGCGAGCGCTCCTGTTCCCTGGCAGCCGTTGTCCATGCCTGCGCATTCCGCTTTCCGTCGCAGCTGGCGGCAGCGCAAATCCGTTTGGTTCGCTGTCGATCGACTTCGCACCGAATGCGTTGTCGACCTGTCGGCAGGGCGTCAGCTCCGCCGAATGTTCCAGAACAGCGGCGCACCGCGCAAATGGCCGGTGAGATCGCTGCGGAACGCGCTCGGCTGCAGAACCTGTCCCAGCGGCATATACGGCACGTCCTGGAAGGCCTGCAGCTGCAGGCGGCGGGCGACCTCGCGGCGAGCGGCAAGGTCGGGCGCGTCGAGCCACTCCGCGCGCAGTTGCTCCGTCGCGGAACTGGTCGGCCAGCCGATGTTCGGGCCCGTCGTCCCGTTGCCGCGCAGCATCAGATGCGTCGGCGGAATGAGTTGTTCCTGCCCGCTGGCGCCGGAGCAGTAGCAGTTCCAGCCGCCTTGGGCGACCGGATCGGGCTTCAGCCGGCGCTGGATCATGGTGCCGAAATCCAGCGCTGTGTAGTTGATGTTCATCCCGGCGCGTCGGAAGGCATCGGCAACGACCTCGCCGGTCGCGGAGTTCATCGGGCTGTCCGTGGCCGCCATGAACAGCACGCTCTCGCCCGCGTAGCCCGCTGCGAGCAGGTCGCGTTTCACCGCTTCCGAGGAACGCGGCGCCAGCGCCTGCATGCCGGCATCGGAAGCCATCGGCGAGCCCGGCGTGAAGTAGCCAACGCCAGTCCGCCACAGCGTCTGGTCGTCGCCGGCGATCGCCACGACCACGTCGCGCTGATCCACCGATCCCAGCAGCGCACGCCGAATCGCCGGGTTGTTGAAGGGTGAATGCAGATGATTGATGCGGAAAGTCGGGATCTGGCCGTACGGGTCCAGCAATGCGACCGTCAGGCCCGGCGAGCGGCGCAGCAGGGGCAGCATGTCCTGGGTGGGCATTTCCCACCAGTCCACTTCGCCTTTGCGCAAGGCGGCGCTGGCCGTCGACGGATCGGGGATGGTCAACCATTCGATGCGATCGAAGTGCACCAGCTTGGGTCCCGATGTGACCTGGGTCGGGCCGTTCGGGTTCGGGCTGTAATTGGCGAAACGCTCGTACACATTGCGGGCGCCGGCCAGGCGCTCGTCGGGCTTGTAGCGGAACGGGCCGCTGCCGACCATTTCGGTAATGGGACGAGCTGGGTCGCCGCTGGCGATCCGGGCCGGCATCACGGGCGCCAGCAACGCGGTGGTCTTGGCAAGCGCGTCCGGCAGCATCGGGAACGGACGCTTCAACCGAAACACCAGGGTTCGGTCGTCCTTGGCGAGTACCTCGTTGGTGACGCCGAACAGCGCCTGACCGAACGGGTCCCGCCGCGCCCAACGCTGCAGGCTGGCGACGCAATCGCTGGCAAGCACGGGCTCGCCATCATGAAAGCGAAGCCCGGGACGCAGCGTCAGGGTCCAGCGTCGTCCGTCCTCGTCCACCTCGGCCGACTCGAGCATCTGCAGTTTCGCAACTCCGGCGTCGTCGATTCCGAACAATGTGTCGAAAATGAGCAGCGCGTGGTTGCGGGTGATCAGCGCGTTGGTCCAGAGCGGATCGAGCACTGCAAGGTCGGTGTGCGGAATGAAGCGAAGCACGCGCTGCTCCGCGCTCGACGCAATCCCCGGCACGGCCAGGGTCGCGGCAGCGAGTTGAACCAGGGTTCGCCTGCGCATGAGCACCTCCATCAGAAAACGCCGTCGCCAGGGCGCCCCAAGAGGCCGCCTGGTCCCGAAATCAGTATCGTCGCCACGATCATCGCCCGCGGGTCCGGCCACACCAGCGGGGTCGGCATCGTTCGTCGCGTCGCCGATGCGCCCCTGCCGCAGCACGACCAACAGGGGCGGTTCCTGCACGGCGGAGCCGCGGGCCACGTCCGGCAGGACTTCCGTCGGCCCCGGCGCATCCAGCCCGCCCGACCGACGCTGCGGCGCGTGCTGAGCGAAGCGGCGGCATGGTCGGCGAACCCGTCGGACGCGGCAGCCAAGGCCGCCGGATCTGGGTGGACCGCGCAAGCAAGCGGATGCTGCACGATGTTTGCGTCGTCGATCGCATCGGTAAAGCCGCTAAACCGAGATTGTTCGAATGAACGGCCCTTCCGCCCATCGCAAGGAAAGCCTGCTCCCCCGGCTGGATTTCTGCAACGCGGAATGGGTTGGCAGGCAAAACCGAACCTCGACGGCCGGCCGTTGATCGCTATGCGAGTGGGAATCCGGGTCGGAATCCGGCACTTGGCATCCGGCAGAACCGGCATGGCGATGGACCGACGGCGACGCCACGATCGTCGTCGGCGCCTCTCGCGAACTCGGCGTAGCGGAGCCAGAGCAATGCCAGCTTGAGCGGAATCGCATGGCGAGCCGCGAGCTGGCGGGTGGCGGAACGTCATCCGCCGCCTTGGTGCGGCACGCAAGATGGCGGATGATGACGCTGGTGCTGGAACGCACGGTTGTTCGTGGACGGCGCCTTGGAATGCATCACGCCGCAAAGACCGGAAGGGTTGCGCCCGCTCAGCCGAACAACTCGACGGCCGGCTCGGATGTGCGGTCGCTCCGTTCATCGTCATGCGCCGTCGGATCGCCGGCCAGCCCGCGCAACTGAAGAATCGCATCCCCGATCGGGTGCACATCGGGCAGGGCTGCGACGGCATCGGCTATCGTGTGGTTGCAGGCATCGACCGCGGCCAGCCCCTGTGCCACCCGCTCCAGTTGCTGGCGAACGATGTCCTGGAACTGGATGCAGCCCATCGCGTCGGCGATGCGGCCGGCCACCTTCCGGCTGTGGCCGTCGGCCGCGTCGATCACCTCGCGCAGATAGCCGGTCAGCGCGTCGTAGCCGTCGACCGCCTCGCTCAACTGCTGGCCGAAGGACTTCAGCTTGTCGATTTCGTGGCTGGTGTGCGCCGCGTTGACCCGCTCCACAAGGAAGCGGTCGATCATTTCGTGCGTGCGCGCCAGGCCGCTGCGGATCTGGTCGGACGCGGCGACGGTCTGCCGCGACAGCAGCCGCACCTCATTGGCCACCACGGCAAATCCGCGACCCGCTTCGCCGACGCGCGCTGCCTCGATGGTGGCGTTCAATGCCAGCAGGTTGGTCTGCGAGGCGATCGCCTCGATGCTGCCGAGGTTCTGGCTGAAATGCTTGATATGCGCGGTGATTTCCATGAACTGGGCGTGGGTGGCCGCCGCCTCGTCGCGGCGCCCGAGCACATAGTCCTCCATGTCCGCCACGAAGCGGTGGTTGGCCCCGATCCGCGCACGCGCCTGGTCGATGATCCGATCCGATCGCGCGCCCGACTGCATCAATTCCTCTACCAGCCCACATACGGCGTCATCCACCTGGTGCATGCGGTCCAGGATCTGCAGGGCAGAGTCTTCTGTAAGCCGGATGGTCGCGCCGATGCTGTCGCGCAGCCGCAGGCTCACCGTATCGATCTCCGGGAAAACCGCGGCCAGTTCCTGCCCGTGTGCGCCCACGGCCTGCAGCGCGGTGTTCAGGCGCGCCGCCTCCGTCTGGGCACGTCGCAGGATCGGATCGCGCGCGCACTGCCCGGCGCGCAAGCGATGCGAACAGGAAACGATGACCGTTTCCTGGAACAGCCGGCGGTAGCTCCACATGGCCGCCAGCATCACCCCACCGGCGAGCGCCAGTGCGACGGCCATGCCGATGGCATCGAGCAGAGGCCGTGCCAGCCCCAGCATGGTTCCGAGTGCGTGGAACCCATGGTGCAACAGCAGGACGCTGATGAACGAAGTCGCGATGGTCACCGCGAAGGTCAGACCGAGGTAATGGCCGAACCGCCTGCTGAGGACGATGCGCAGAGTGCTTTCGCCATTCGGCAACAGGGGGGCGGGAAGGGGCTGAGACACACCGGCGCCTTTTGGAAATCAGGCGCCGGGCACAAGTTGGCGTACCACCTGCAGCAGCGCTTCGGCCTGCACCGGCTTCACCAACCAGCCGGTCGCGCCGGCGCTGCGCGCTTCGTCGCGGCGGTCGCGCTGCGATTCGGTGGTCAGCAGCAGCAGCGGCGTGAATCGCAGCGCGGGCATCCGGCGTACCTGCCGCACGACGTCGATGCCATTCATCGCTCCCATGTTGAAATCGGTGATGACCATCGCCGGACGCAGTCCGCCCTGCAGCGCTTTGACGGCTTCCTCGCCACTGCGGGCCTGCTCGACCCCGTAGCCGCCCTTGGACAAAATTCCGTGCAGGCTGAGCAGCATGGTCGGCGAGTCGTCGACGATCATGATGGTCTTAGTCATGCGATCCTCGAATTCTGCTGGGCACTGCACGAAACTCCGACGACAGAAACAATTGGCACGCGCTACGACGGCGGCGAGGCAATCAACGGCATCAACCAGCGTGCCAGGAAGGCATTTTCGGGCGCGCCCATAGTGCGCGGGCGACAGGCCGCCAGCACCTGTGCCAGCGCCGTGTGCATATGCGTGCAGCCCCGCAGGTCAACGACCGGCGGGTCGGACGCGGTGAGTTGCTCCAGCAGGGGGAGCGCCTCATCGACGCCGCACTCCGACTCGAGGTGCAGAGTTTCCGCGTCCCTGCGCAGCGCCATCAGAGCAACTCCTTCAGATCAAGCACGAGCAACACGCTGCCGTCGCCGAGCAGGGCCGTGCCGCTGTAGCCGCGCAGCCCGGCCAGCATGCCATCCAGCGGCTTGAGGATGACCTCCATGCCCTCGCGGAACCGATCCACCACGAGTCCGGCAGGCGCCCCGCCCACCCGCACCACGAGAACGGCCTGAAATGCGTCGGGGTCGCAGGGTTGCGCGGGTTGACCCAGCAACTCCGTCAGGTTGCGCAGCGGCACGACCTCCTGGCGCAGCACGAAGGTGCGGGCCTGCTTGATGGTGCGCACGCGACCTGGATCGAGCCGCACGGTTTCGCCGATCAGGTCCATCGGTATGCCGAACAGCGTGCCCCCGGCCTCGACCATCATGACATGCGTGATCGCCATGCTTAGCGGCAACGACAGCCGCACCCGCGTGCCCTCGCCCAGGACCGAGCTGACGTCGACATGTCCGCCCAGCCGGTCCACCGTGGTTCGCACCACGTCCATGCCGACGCCGCGGCCGGACAGGTCGGAGATTTCGCTGGCAGTGGAGAAGCCGGCGCAGAAAATCAGATTCACCGCCTCCTGGTCGGACAGCCGCTCGGCCTGTCCGACATCCAGCATCTGTTTTTCGACGGCCGTGCGGCGC
>CAIMEK010000194.1 GCA_903839965.1 uncultured Acetobacteraceae bacterium
ACCTGAACGGCGGCGACCTGGCCGGCGTGATGGAGGCGGAGAAGAACCTTCAGCAAATGGCGTCGGCGTCGCTGGCGATCATCGGGGGCCGGCGGGCGCTGGTGTTCACGGCGAGCGTGAAGGCGGCGGAGATGACGGCGGAGATTCTGAACCGGCATCGGTCCGGCATGGCGGCCTGGGTGTGCGGGCAGACCGACCGGGAGGAGCGCCGCCGCATACTGGCGAAGTTTGCGGAGGGCCAGGTGCAGGTAGTTTGCAACTGCGGCGTGCTCACGGAGGGCTTCGACGATCCGGGCGTCGAGGTTGTCATCATGGGGCGCCCGACGAAGAGCCGGTCGCTGTATTCCCAGATGGTGGGGCGCTCGACGCGGCCGTTGCCGGGGGTAGTGGACGGGCCGGAGACGGCCGAGGCGCGCAAGGCGGCCATCGCCGCGAGCGCCAAGCCCTCGTGCCTGGTGGTGGACTTTGTCGGCAACGCCGGCAGGCACAAGTTGATCACCAGCGCAGACATCCTGGGCGGCAAGGTGAGCGAAGAGGCCCTGGAACGTGCGGTGAAGCGGGTTAGCGAGACCGGCGGCCCGGTGAACATGACCGAGGCGCTCGACGAAGCCGAAGCGGAACTGCGCGAGCAGAGGCGACTGGCGGAGGCCGCACGGCGGGCGAACCTGGTGGCGAAGGCGCGGTTCACAACGCAGTCGGTCGATCCCTTCGACGTGCTGCACCTCGACCCGGTAAAATCGCGGGGCTGGGACGCGGGCCGGCGGCTCACGGAGAAGCAGCGCTCGCTTTTGGCGAAGCAAGGCATCAACCCGGACCGGGTTTCGTTCGCCGAGGCACGGCAGTTGATTGGCGAGATCTTCCGGCGGTGGGACGGGAAGCTCTGCTCCTTTAAGCAGGCCAAGGTGCTGCGCAAGTACGGCTACGACAGCGAGGTCAGCTTTGCGGAGGCGTCGGCGACGATTGATGCGCTGGCGCGAAACGGCTGGCGCCGGGTGCCGGCGGTGGCACCGGCGAAAGGAGACCCAGCATGGAACTGAGCTTCAGACGGGTTAGCAGGGCCAGCCCGTGTCCCCAGTGTGGGAAGCCCGACTGGTGCAGCGTGGGCGACTACGGGGTGGTGTGCATGCGGGTGCAATCCGCCAAGGCTGTGAAGAACGGCGGCTGGTTCCATCCGTTTGGCGCGGCCGGCAGGCGTCCCCTGCCGCCGCCGCCGAGGCGGCAGCCGCCCGCGATCAATGCCACGGCGATGCACCGGGCCTGGCTCGCCAGAACGACGCCCGAGGCGCTGGCCGCGTTCGCGGCCTCGCTCGGCCTGTCCGCGGCGTCATTGGCGGCGGTCGGCGCGGCTTGGGCACCGCCGCACGCGGCGTGGGCGTTCCCGATGTGCGACGGCTACGGCAACGTGGTCGGTATCCGGCTGCGAAACGAGCGCGGCAAGTTCGCCGTGCGCGGCAGCCGGCAGGGCATCTTCCTGGCCGCGGTGCCCGCGCAGAAGACCCTGTTCGTCTGCGAGGGCC
>CAIMEK010000195.1 GCA_903839965.1 uncultured Acetobacteraceae bacterium
GCAGCGGCGGGCGGCGCGGTTGAGCCGGTTCCAGAGCGGGACGATGAGGAGGACGAGGCGCGGGTTGCGCAGGAAACCGGCGGCGACGAGCTTGGCCAGCCCGGCGAGGATGCGGCCGAACCGACCCGCGAACTCGGGGGCGAAGGCTTGGACCGGGGCCGGGAGGGGGGCGGGTTCCACGAAAATAGTCCTAGCATAAAGCCGTGGCCGGCGCAAGGAAAAGATCCCGCATTTCGCTACGCGAATGCGGGCTACGCGGTGGGGATGGAAGGGCGTGCGCGGCCGCCAGTAGCCGTTCGGCGGTTCCTGGTCGGCTAACGGCCAGACCCGGCCTGCAGCACGCCCATCACCAGCACCTGCGCCAGGCAGATCTGCGCGACCAGCGCACGGAAACCGAACACCTCGGCGTCGCGCACATCCAGCAGCACGGTGGCGTGCGCCGCCAGCGGGCTCAGCGTGCCGTCGGTCAGCGCCAGCACGGCAACCCCGTTGGCGGCGGCCCAGGCCGCGGTTTCGACCGCCTCGGGCGAGTAGGGATGCTGGCTCACCACCACCAGCACTTCGCCCGGCCGCATGGTCACCACCTCGTCGCGCAACGTGCCCGCCGCCCCCGCCAGCAGCCGCGCGCTCTTGCCCGAACGGGTCAGGCCATAGGCCAGGTAGCCGGCCACCGGATGCGCGCGGCGCTGGCCGAGCACGTGCACCAGCGACGCCGCGGCAATCAGCGCCACCGCCCGCTCCAGCGCCTTGGCCTCGACGGTCTGCAACAGGTTCTGCAACGACACCTGGTTCAGCGCGACCGCCTGCTGCAGCAATCGCGGCAGCCCCGCCTCGCCCCCCGCGGCGCGCAGGTGCTGCACCCGCTCGCCATAGGTCGGCGCCGCCGCGGCCAGCGCGCTCTGCAGCACCGCCTGCATGTCGGAGAAACCCGGGAAGCCGAACGCCTTGGCCAGCCGCACCAGCACCGAGGGCTGTACGCCGGCGGCCCGGCCAAGCTCGGTGACGGTGGCCAGCGCGGCCTGGTTGGGATGGTCCAGGATATGCCGCGCCGCCTGCCGCAGCCGCGGGCTGAGGGCGGAAAAGCGCTGCCGCATCGCTTCGAACAGGCGATCGCGCTGCGCACGCGGGGTCATCGACGCCTCCACCGGACGGCGGAATCTGAAAGCCATTTTCCAGCTTTTCGCAATTTGAAATATTTTTCCATCGCCCCTAAAGTTGGCGGCAGACAGGACGAACTCTGGAGCAAGCCGATGCCGTGCCAACTCGACGCCATGCCGATGCCCGGGGTGCCGGAGCGGTGACCGCCCTGGCCCGGGTCGCCTGTCTCGGCATCACGGTGCAGGACCGCATCCTGTCGGTGCCGGTCCTGCCGACGAAATCGATGAAGATCTACGCCACCGCCACCGAAGAGGCTGGCGGCGGCTCGTCGGCCACCGGCGCGGTGGCGATCGTCGCGCTGGGCGGCGAGGCCATGCTGTTCGGCCGGGTGGGTGAGGACGACGTCGGCCGCACCATCCGCGCCGAACTCACCCGCTACGGCGTCGACGTGACCGGCGTGAAGCTGCTGGCGGACGCGCAGACCGGCTGGTCGGCGGTGGCGATCGATCCCACCGGCGACCGGGTGATCCTGGCCTTCCCGGGCCACAACCTGCAGGTGGTGCCGGACTGGCTCGACGAGGCGCGCATCGGGCAATGCGGGGCGGTGGTGGTCGACATGGGCTGGCCGGCCGGCGCCGCGCAGATGCTGGCGATCGCCAACCGGCACGGCATCCCCTCGGTGATCGACGCCGATTTCGGTCCGTTGGCGCAAGCCAGTTCGCTGATCGCGCAGACCCGCCACGTGGTGTTCTCCGAAGCCGGGCTGCGCCAGCAATCCGGCCAGGAAACCGCCGAGGACGGCCTGCGCGCCATGCGCGCGCGCCTGACCGGAGCCGCGGCGGTGGGCGTTACGCTCGGGCCCGAGGGCTACCTGTGGCTGGAAGACGTCGACCTGCACCACCTCGCGACGCCGCAGGTGACCGTGGTGGACACGCTCGGCGCCGGCGACGTGTTCCACGGCGCTTATGCGCTCGCACTGGCCGAGGGCGCCGCCGTGGCGCAGGCCGCGCGCTTCGCGGTTGCCGCCGCCACGCTGAAATGCACCCGACCCGGGGGACGCAAGGGCGTCGCCAGCCGGGCGGAGGTTGAGGCGGTGTTGCGTCAGGCCTGGTAGGCGCGGGTGAAGCCGGGGCCGCCGTCGGCCACGGTCACGCCGCCGGCGAAGGCCGGCTTGTCCATCCAGGGGCGGCCGTGCTTCGCCAGCAGGGACTGCACCAGCTCGACATAGGGCAGGCTGTGCGCGCGCACGCGGGTGCGGAACTTGTCGAAGTCCGGATATTCCAGCGCCGCCGGCCACCAGATTGCCCGGCCCGCCAGGTAGCCGCTGGCGCCGGCGCGGAACGCATAGGTCAGGATGCGGCGGAACGGCTCCATCGCGGCGCCGGCCGACAGCATTACCCAGGGCCGGTCGAGCAGCGCATCCATGCGGTTGTACCACTCTTGCGTCTGCGCGGCCGCGGCGCTGCCGTCATCGGGATCGACGATGACCTTGGCGGCGATCGGCGTTTCCAGCTTGAAGATGTCGATGCCGTAGCGCTCCTTGCGGAACTCCTCGATGGTGGCGAGCACCATCTCCGGGCGCTTGGTGCTGTCCTCGTGATACGAATCGCCGGCCGCGCTGGCGCCCAGCGGATACACCAGCGGCTCCAGCAGGAACGCGATGTCGTGCTGGCGGCACTCGGCGCCGATGCGCTCGACCAGCGCATGCTGGTGCGCCAGCACCGCCGGCGAGGCATCCGGCCGGTACCACAGCAGCAGCTTCGCGCCGTCCGCGCCGGCCCGCTTCACCTTCGCCACCGACCACTCCGGATACAGCAACGTGCGCCGGCCGCCGGCGTCTTCCTCGCAGTCGAACTGCTCCAGCGTCAGCAGCAGGCCACGCCGCGGGTCGAGCGCCGTGTGCGCATAGGGGTAACCGTATTGCGGGTCGATCAGCACCGCCGAGGCGTATTGCGACAACTCCTCGACCAGCAGGCGCTTGATCTTGGCGATCTCGGTCCAGTCGGCGCTGCCGTGGCGTTCCTTCACCAACTGTTCGACGCCGGGCCTCTGGTCCACGGCGATCATGGTGAAGAACCCGCGCGCATCCGACAGACGCCGCAATGACCAAAGTTTTCCGGCAGAAACCTGCATGACCCCACTCTCCCAACTCGCGCGACGCGATGCTACAACTTTTCCACCCCCCTGAAACTGGAATTTTTCGTTCACCACGGCGGGGCGGAGGAATGCAGCAAGGCCGGGAGCTTCGCCCCTGGCCTATTCCTTCACCGCCCCGGTCAGGCTCGAGACGTAGTACTCGACGAAGAACGAGTAGAAAATCGCCACCGGCAGCGAGCCCAGCAGGGCGCCGGCCATCAGCGAGCCCCACTGGTACACGTCGCCCTGCACCAACTCCGTCAGAATCGCCACCGGCACCGTCTTCTTCTCCGACGAGGAGATGAAGGCGAGTGCGTAGATGAATTCGTTCCAGCTCAGGGTGAAGGCGAAGATGCCCGCTGAAATCAATCCTGGCACCGCCAGCGGCAGCGTGATCCGTCGCAGGATCTGCAGCCGGCTGGCGCCGTCGATCAGCGCGCACTCTTCCAGCTCGTATGGGATCGACTTGAAATAACCGATCAGCAGCCAGGTGCAGAACGGGATCAGGAAGGTGGGATAGGTCAGCACCAGCGCGAACGGCGTGTCGTAGAGGCCGAGGCTGAACACCATCTGCGCCAGCGGGATGAACAGGATCGACGGCGGCACGAGGTAGGCGAGGTAGATCGCCAGGCCGACATAGGTCGAGCCGCGGAAGCGCAGCCGCTGGATGGCATAGGCCGCCAGCACGCTCGAGATCAGCGACAGCACCGTCGAGCCCACCGCCACGCCCATGGTGGTCACCAGCCAGCGCGGGTACGCGGTGTCGAACAGCAGCTTGCGGATATTGTCGAGCGTCGGGCTGCTGATCCAGAACGGGTTGTGGTTCTTGTAGTCGAGCAGTTCCGCGTTCGGTTTGAACGCGGTGATCGCCATCCAGTAGAACGGGAACAGCAGGATGACGATGAAGCACGCCAGCGGCAGGTAGACGGTGATCATCCGCCGCGCCCGGCTGTCCCAGGAGAGGTAGCCCGGCCCCTCCGCCTCGATCACTTCGTCCGGCGTGGTGACGGCGTCACTCATCGTGGCCTCCCTGCTGCCACTTGCGGCGGGCGAGCGCGTAGTAGCTGAACAGCGTTGCAAAGATCAGGAACGGGATCATCGACACCGCGATCGCAGCGCCCTCGCCGAGCGCCGCCCCCGGAATGCCGCGCTGGAACGCCAACGTCGCCATCAGGTGCGTCGAGTTGATCGGGCCGCCGCGGGTGATTGCGTACACCAACTGGAAATCGGTGAAGGTGAACAGCACCGAAAATGTCAGCACGACCGCCAGGATCGGCATCAGCAGCGGCGAAGTCACGAAGCGGAACCGTTGCCACGGGCTTGCCCCGTCCAGCAGCGCCGCCTCGTACAACGACGGCGAAATGGTCTGCAGTCCCGCCAGCAGGCTGATCGCCACGAACGGGATGCCGCGCCAGACATTCGCCGCGATCAGCGACCAGCGCGCATGCCATGGCGTGCCGAGGAAGTCGATGTAGCCGCTACGCCAGTGCAGCACGTCCACCAGCACGTAGGACAAAACCGAGAACTGCGGATCGTAGATCCACCAGAACGCGATGGCGCTCAGCACGGTGGGAATGATGAACGGCAGCAGGATCAACGCGCGAATGAGCGACTTGAACGGAATGTACTGGTTCAGCAGCAGCGCCAGCCACAGGCCCAGCGCAAACTTCGCCACCGTCGCGGCTGCCGTATAGAAGATCGTGTTCCACACGGTGTTGATGAAGATCCGGTCGTCCAGCAGGCTCTGAAAATTCTCCAGCCCGATCCAGTGGCCGGAGCGGCCGATCTCCGCGTCGGTGAAGGCCAGCCAGATGCCCAGGCCCAGCGGATAGGTGAGGAACACCAGCAGCAGGCCCACCGCGGGAAGCAGGCAGACGAACACCAGGAACGGTTTGGAATCGAACACCCGCGCCAGCCGCGTCGGTGGGGTTCGCGTGGCCACCCAGGTCGATGCGTCCATTGGCTGCCTCCCCCGATGCGCCGGCGCGGTGGCGGTTGCCGCCGCGCCGGCCATGCGCGTCACGCCTTGTAGATGCGCTGCAGCCGCCGCTCGGCTTCCTTCACCGCGTCCTCTGGCGTTGACTGTCCGGAGGCGACGCCGGCGAACATCTGCACCAGCACGTATTCGGCCGTCGCCGCCGCGGCCGCGGCGTTGATCGGCCCCTTGTAGCCATCATAGAACTCGAACTTCTGCACATCGCGATACGGCAGCACCTTCGGGTCCTGCTTCCAGCAATCGCTCTGGTCGAACGCCAGCAGCGGATGCGCCCAGTAGCCGAGGCACTTGGTCAGCCACGGATCGTACTGCTCGACCTCCATCATGAAGCGGAGGTATTCCTTCGCAGCGTTCGGATATTTCGTGGTCCTGAAGACCATCGCGTTCAGCGTGTTCGCAGCCTCGGGCGCCTTGCCGATCGGGCCCTGCGGCATGCGCGAATGCTGCGTGTCCTCGGCTATCCGGGCGGTCTTGGGGTCGCTCTGCAGCACGAAGTAGATCGAAACGCCGTTCTGCGTCAGACTGATCTGCTCGGCGATGTAGGCCTTGTTGTTGCTGGGATCGAGCCACGACAACGTGCCGGCAATGAAGGTCTTGTAGAGCTCGGCGCCATACTTCAGCGCCTCGATGGTCTGCGGGCGGTTCAGCGCCACCTTGCCGTCATCGTCCACCTGGTAGCCGCCATGCGCCCATAGCAGCCAGGTCGCGGTGCCGTTGCCGTCGCCCTGCGAATTGCCCAGCGCGAAACCAGGCGGATGGCCGTTCTTGTTCAGCTTCTGGCAAAGATCGAGGAATTTCCCGAGGTCGTTGGGTATCTCGGTGTAGCCGGCCTCGTTCACCCACGACTTGCGCCATACCAGCGCGCCGCCGCCATGGCCCATCGGCAGGGCGATCCATTTGTCGGTGCCGTGTTGCTTGCCGTACCTCTGGCCCAGCGCACCCCAGCCGCCGTATTTCTTGCCCAGGTAACCGGCCAGTTCGGTCATGTCGAGAATCTTGTCGGAATACAGATGCGGGTCGTTGGCCCAGCCGATCACCACGTCCGGCCCGGCGCCGGTGCGCGCCGCCACCGCCACCTGCGGACGGATGTCCTCCCAGCTCACGTAGTCCACGCGAACCTGCACGCCGGTGGACTTGATGAACTTCTCGGTATTCGCATTCCAGACCGTCTCGTCCGGATCGACGAACTTGGTCGGCCGGATCACCCGCAGCGTCGCGCCGCTCTCGATCGGCTGCCTGGGCGGCGGCACGTCGGCCACCGGAACGGCCGCCGAAGCACCCCTGACCCCCAGCAAGGTCCCGGCGCCCAGGCCGGTGCCGAGCGCAAGCGTACCGCGTCTCGTCAGTTCATTCATTTGTTGTTTCCCCTCGATTTGCGCGACTGTTTGCCGCGTCTGTAGCCTGTGACGTCAGTTCAGCCGTTGCCCTGTTCCCTGGTCGAACAGGTGCACCACCGCGGCGTCGGGAGAAATGCCGATGTGCTCTCCCGGTCGCGCCGCAATCCGCTCGCGGAACGCGCAGGTCACCGTCGCCCCGCCCAGGCGCGTCACTACCTGCGTCTCCGAACCCGTCGGTTCCACCACCAACACCTCGGCGGCCACGCCGTCGCTGGCCAGCCGCCAATGCTCCGGACGGATGCCGTAGATGACCCCCCCCGCGCCGTTCCACAACCGTTGGCCAGCGGCAGCACGACGCCGTCGGCATGAAACGCCCCCGCCTCGATCCGGCCGGAGAGGAAATTCATCGCCGGCGAGCCGATGAAGCCGGCCACGAACTGGTTCACCGGCCGGTCGTAAAGGTCCAGCGGCGCGCCGATCTGCTCCACCCGCCCGCCATGCATCACGACGATCTTGTCGGCCATGGTCATGGCCTCGATCTGGTCGTGCGTGACGTAGATCGTGGTGGTCTCCAGCCGCTGGTGCAGGTCCTTGATCTCGGTGCGCATCTGCACGCGCAGCTTGGCATCGAGATTGGACAGCGGTTCGTCGAACAAGAACACCTGCGGATCGCGCACGATCGCCCGTCCCATCGCCACCCGCTGGCGCTGCCCGCCGGACAATTGCCGGGGGTACCGCTCCAGCAGCGCCGCCAGCCCGAGAATGCCGGCGGCGCGCCCGACCCGCTCCTCCACCACGCTGGCCGGCGCGCGGGCCAGCTTCAGCGAGAACGCCATGTTCTCGCGCACCGTCATGTGCGGATAGAGCGCGTAGTTCTGGAACACCATGGCGATGTCACGCTCCTTCGGCGGAACGTTGTTCACCACCCGTCCGCCGATGGCGATTTCGCCGCGGCTGATGTTCTCCAGCCCGGCGATCATGCGCAGCAGCGTGGATTTGCCGCAGCCGGATGGGCCGACGAGGATCACGAACTCGCCATCCTCCACCTCGACGCTCCCGCCGTGCAGCACCTCCGTGCTGCCGAACGCCTTACGCACGGCGCGGACCGAGACTGTGGCCATGGACGTTCCGTTCCCCCGTTCTGTTCATCACGCCAGCCAAGCGCCATTCCCAGTGCAGTTATCACGAAACCGCAGATTATTAGTACC
>CAIMEK010000196.1 GCA_903839965.1 uncultured Acetobacteraceae bacterium
GCAGCGGCGGGCGGCGCGGTTGAGCCGGTTCCAGAGCGGGACGATGAGGAGGACGAGGCGCGGGTTGCGCAGGAAACCGGCGGCGACGAGCTTGGCCAGCCCGGCGAGGATGCGGCCGAACCGACCCGCGAACTCGGGGGCAAAGGCTTGGAGCGGGGCCGGGAGGAGGGTGGCTTGCACGAAAGGATTCCTAGCATAAGGCCGCGGCTGGCGCAAGGAAAAGTTTCCCGCATTACGGGTAGCGGGTTAGTTTGAGCCGCCCCAAATAAATTCCCAGCGGTCGGGACGTGCGCCATGAATCATTGCCGACATGGCAAAAATGGTAAAGGATTAGGGGGCATCGAAGGATACCTGACCCGAATGACAACTTACATCCGGGAAATGTCGGATTAGAAGAGCGAGGAACCGGATGGTCAGCAGCGTGCTTGGTAATCGAGAAGTCCCTCCGGGAAGCCTGACAGGACTCCGGCGGGACATTGTGGTCATTGGAGCTTCGCGGGGAGGTGTCGAGGCCCTGATAGGAATTGTCGCGGCCTTGCCGGCCGGCCTGCAATCCACGTTCCTCATCGTGCTTCACACCTTCCCTACGCATGTAAGCCAATTTCCTGCCATCCTTTCCAGAGCCGGCCCACTTCCGGCCGAGCACGGAAGAAATGGCACGCGCATTGAGTGTGGCCGCATTTACGTCGCGCCTCCGGACCATCACATGACGGTCGGCCCGGGCGGCTTCATTCAACTCAACCACGGTCCTGCGGAGAATTACACGAGACCGGCTGCCGATCCACTCTTCCGGTCGGCGGCGAGCATATATGGCTCGCGCGTAATCGGAATCATACTGACGGGAGGCGGTAGCGATGGGACAAAAGGACTCATTGCTGTCGAACAGGCCGGCGGCCTCGCAATAGTGCAAGCTCCGAGTGATGCTCTTGATCCAAGTATGCCGTTGAACGCTCTTCTCCGTGACAACCCGGACTTCTGCCTGCCATTGAGCGAGATACCGGGCGTTATCATCAGACTTAGCTCGGTTTCGTAAGGAAGCGTCTGTAGAGCGCGGATTTCAGACTGACCCACTACCGCATGACGCTACGCTTATGCGGTCCACGCTTGCTGGCGGTTCACGCTTGCCGCCTACCGCTCCGATCGCGGGTCAAATGCGTGCTGCAAGCCGTCGCCCAGGAAGTTCACCGCAATGACGGTGAAGAAAATCAGCAGCCCCGGATACACCGCCAGCGCCGGTGCGCTGGTGACCAGTTCCTGCGCGTTGTTCAGCATGTTGCCCCATGAGGGCGTCGGCGGCACCACGCCGAAGCCGAGGAAGCTGAGCACCGACTCGAACAAAATCACCCGCCCCACCGTCAGCGTCAGCGCCACGATGATCGGGGTGGCCACGTTCGGCAGCACGTGCGACAGCATGACGTAGCCCGCCCGCGCCCCGCTCGCCCGCGCGGCCCGCACGTAGTCGCGCTCGCGCACCGACAGCGTCGCCGCCCGCACGATGCGCGCCGTCGAGGTCCAGTCGACGATCGAAATGATGACGACGATGCGCCAGAACCCCGCCGCGCCGGAATGCGCGAACTGCGACGAGAAGCCGAGCTTGGTCAGGTCCACCGCCCCCAGCACGATCAGCAGCGGCAACAGGGGCAGGGTGATCATGCCGTCGGTGAAGCGCATCAGCAGCGCATCGAGCCGGCCGCCGAAATAGCCGGCCGAGATGCCGATGAGCAGGCCGATCGTGCCGCCGCCGAACAGGGTGGCCAGCAGACCGACCAGCAGCGACATCTGCCCGCCCACCATCAGGCGCACCAACTCGTCGCGCCCCGCCTCGTCGGTGCCCAGCCAATGCGCGGCCGAGGGCGGATCGAAGCGCGACAGCAGGTCGGTGGCGTCGGGGTCGAAGCCGGCGAACCATTGCATCGGATAGGCCGCCAGCGCGAAGGCCGTCAGCAGCCCCAGCACCAACAACGCGCCCATGCCCGGCCGGTGCCGGCGGAACCGCCGCCAGCGCAGCCGCCACACGCCGACCGCCGCCTCGGTGCGCAGCGGGCCGGCCGGAAGGATCGTCGCGCTCATGCTTCCTGCCTCATCGCCCCGGCCTTCATCGCCCCGGCCTTCATCGCATGGTGATCCTTGGGTCGAGCCAGCCGTACGCGATGTCGGCGCCGAGGTTGCTCAGCAGCGTGATCAGCGTGGCGAACAGCAGCCCGGTCAGGGCGAGGTCATAATCGTTGCCGAGAATGGAATCGTAGATCATCTTGCCCATGCCGGGATGCGCGAACATCGTTTCGGTCAGCAGCGCGCCGCCGAACAGCGCGCCGAAATTCAGCGCCATCACCGTCACCACCGGGATCAGCGCATTCCGGAAGGCGTGCACCAGCACCACCCGCCGCTCGCCCGCGCCCTTGGCGCGCGCGGTGCGCACATGGTCCATGCGCAGGGTTTCGATCATGCTGGCGCGGGTGAAGCGGGTGAACCCGCCGGTCTGGAACAGCGTCAGCGTCGTCACCGGCATCACCAGGTGGCGCAGGTGGTCGATGAAGCCGCCGTCGCCGATATTGGAAATGCCGCTGGCCGGGAACCAGTGCAGCTCCACCGCAAAGACCAAAATCATCATCAGCGCCAGCCAGAACACCGGCACCGAAATGCCGGCGAAGGCGAACAGGCTCACCAGCGCGTCCACCCAGCCGCCCGGCTTCAGCGCCGCCAGGATGCCGAGCGTGAAGGACATCACCACCGCGAAGGTGAAGCTGAAGAAAATGAGCACGCAGGTATGCCCCAGCGCCGGCGCCAGCACCTCCAGCACCGGTTCGGAGTGCACCCGCGAATAGCCGAAATCGCCGCGCAGCGCGGCCCACAGCCAATGCCCGTAGCGATACAGCAGGGGCTGGTCGAGCCCGTAGATCTTGCGCAGCGCCGCCACCACTTCCGGCGTCGCGCCGGGGTTGGAGGCGATCATGATGTCGATCGGATCGCCCGGCATCAGGCCGATGAGGTTGTAGACGACGAACGACATCACCAGCAGCACGACGGCGGCCTGCAGGATGCGCTTGAGGATGAAGCGTCCCATGCCGATCAATCCTTGAAGTGGCAGGCGGCGAGTTGCGCCGGCCGGCCCGGCGCGGGTGCCAGGGGCGGCACCTCGGTGCGGCACACCGCCTGCGCCTTCGGGCAGCGCGGATGGAACACGCAGCCCGGCGGCGGCGCCAGCGGGCTCGGCATTTCGCCCGCAATCGCGCGGTGGCGGCGCCGGCGCACGCCGATGCGCGGCACGCTGTCGAGCAGGGCCTGCGTGTAGGGATGCGAGGGCCGGTCGAACAGGTCCGTCCGCGGCGCCAGTTCCACCAGCCGGCCGAGGTAGAGCACCGCCACCCGGTCGACCAGGTGGTGCACCACCGCCAGGTCGTGGCTGATGAACAGGTAGGAGAGACCGTGCGCCTCCTGCAGTTCCTTCATCAGGTTGAGGATCTGGCTCTGGATCGACACGTCGAGCGCCGACAGCGGCTCGTCGGCCACGATCAGCGCCGGCGCCGGCGCCAGCGCGCGGGCGATGGCGATGCGCTGGCGCTGGCCGCCGGAGAACTCGTGCGGGTAGCGGTTCAACGCGTCGCGCGGCAGCCCGACCTGCTCCACCAGTTCGCCCGCCCGCGCCCGCCGCTCGGCGCCGCTGCCCAGGCCTTGGATGCGCAGTGGCTCGGCGATGATGTCGGAGACGGGCATGCGCGGGTCGAGCGCGCTGAACGGGTCCTGGAACACGATCTGGATGGAGCGCCGCGCCTGCCGGCGGGTTTCGGCGTCCATGGCGCGGCCACGGAAGCGCAGCGTGCCGGCGGTTTGCTCCTGCAACCCCGCCACCACGTTGCCCAGCGTGCTCTTGCCGCTGCCGCTTTCGCCCACCAGCGCCAGCGTCTCGCCGGCGGCGATGGCGAAGGACACATCCTGGGCCGCGCTCAACAGCCGCCGCTTGCCGCCGAACAGGCCGCCGCCGCCCAGGTCGAACTGCACGCTGATGCCGTCCAGGGCGATCAGTTCCGCTGGCGCGCTCATGCCTGTGCC
>CAIMEK010000197.1 GCA_903839965.1 uncultured Acetobacteraceae bacterium
CGCTGTCCGACTTGTCGCCGGCGGCGACCAAACGCGTCGTAGACGCGTCCGCCCAGCGCTAACCCCAGCAAAATGACGTATAAGTCACATCCGCAATAAAGATGCGCCGGCTTTGTCCGGATTCACGCCGCCAGCGACACCGCCACGAAGTCCGGGTTCCATTCGACCAGGCGCGCGATGGTGCGGTCCTGCTGGTCCTTGGTGGCAGGCCCCAGGTGCGTTCCGCCAATCCAGCCCTGGAGACGGTTCGCCCCGGTGACTGTGAAGCCGTGCAACACGGCATTGACCAGACCGGAATGGGTGCACCCGCCCACGACAACCAGGCCGTGGTTGCCGACGAAATAGAGCACCGAATCGTCATTCATGGGGTCAGGCTCATCGCCCGCTGCGGCCGCCAGCTTGAGGCGTACGTCCACCACCTCGAAGTCGGTCACGCGCGGAATGGTACCACTGAACCACAGGCCATCTGCCAGTTCGGTCGGAATGTCGGTCGGCCGCCAGTCCCCTCCGATCGATTTCAGATAATTCTCGGCAAAAGGAATGCCGACAGGTGACCGGAGAGCGGGGGTCACCGAATAGCGATCCACGAAGGCCCGGGTATGGATCGTGACCGGAATGTTGTTGCTCGCTGCCCTCAACACGGCAAGCAGTCCGCCTGTGTGGTCGTAGTGGCCGTGGCTGAGCACGATGCCGGTGAGCGTCGAAGGCGGGATCCCCAGAGTCGTCAGATTGCTCACGACGGCGCCGGTCTGGCCGGTGTCGTAGAGGATGCGCTGCTCGCCAACGTCAACGAGGAACGAAATCCCGTGCTCGGCGACCAATGGTCGGCGGAGGTTGAACGGCACGTTGTTGTCCATGACGACAGTGATCTTCAAGATTCGAACTCCCAGGCCTGGCTGACCGCGCGGTCAATGGCAGCAAAACGAAATGCCGAGGCGGTCTCGATGGAATCAAGGCGCTCCTATTGCCACCGCGTTTCCTGCGATGCATGGACCATTGGCATCTCGCAATGGAACCTTAGGCCCCCGGACGCACGCGTTGCAACAACCAGGTCGCAGACGTGCCCACCGGAAACGCCGGCTCCGGGAGCCCGGGAACGCAACTTCACGTCATGAGGATGAACCGGATCCGAATCCCTCGCCGGATTCGGTCACCTGTAGGACCTGCCCATTCCAGGCCCCATTCCCATGCCGGGTCCGCGGACGCGAAGGCCAGGCAGCATCCAGGCAGCCTGATCGCGCTGGGTCGCCGTCAGGCTAGGTTCCAGCTTCAGCGCCGCGGCATGTACCGTGTCGAACGCGGCCTGTCTGGCGTCGAACGCGCGGTTCATCATATCCCGCCGCTCCTGCCAGTTGGCAGTGCCCATGGCGTCCCACATCGTCTGGTGCATGCCCTGGATCTGGCCGGAGACGCCCTTAAGGGTGTCCGCGTACTGGTTCCAGGCGGCCTCCTGTGCCGCCGTGATTCCCATCTGCGCCTTCAAGGCGTCGGCGTAGCTGCTGGCGTCGGTGAACGACATCATGCCGCGCCCCATGCCCATGCCCATGCCCATGCCGGGCCCGCGCGTCCCGGCGCCGGGCCCGTAGGGTTGGGCGATCGCCATTCCGCCGGCCGCCGCGAGCAACGCGACGCCAGCGATCAACATGCCCGTGCGAGTCATTGGAAAAATCCTCCACAGTGCATCGAACTCCGCGCCTGCTGCCAAGAGTCCGAAGTCCCGCAGGTCCTGGTTGTTCGTGCAAAACAGAAGAAGCAATCCATGTGCCCGGGCGAGAAAAGGGAGGACAGGCACGTTTTCAATCGCTTGCGGATTTCGGGGTCCTGGTTCCTGTCCGGTTGCAGGACAGTCATGTCCGCGCACCGGACAGCCGAAACCGGGAGAGTCGGCCCCGATCCATCACGACGCCGGAAGCTGTAAGGCGCCTGTAAGGTGCGGTCGGCATACAGGGTCCGTCCAACAACCTGACGGAGTGATTCATGCCTCGCCTATTGGTTCTTGCCGTCCTCGGGCTCGTCCTAGGCGTGCCGGCCGCCTTCGCTGAAGAGTCCTGCAGCGTGTCCGCGCAGCAGATGATGAGCAAGCAGGCCATCACGAAAAGCCTGCAGGATCGCGGCTACACAACGATCCGCAACCTTTCCACCCACAACGGCTGCTATGAGGCCAAGGGCCTCGACAGCAAGGGCCACCGCTTCGAGATCGAGCTGAACGGCGCGACCGGCACGGTCGTGAACGCGGAATAGCGCCATGCCGGACCGCACGACGCCGGACGGGGAGATCCGTGTCTGGGACGGCTTCGTCCGGGCATTTCATTGGACGACGGTGGCGCTTTTCGCCATCGCCTTCCTTACGCCGGACTTCAAGTGGCTGCACGAACCCGTCGGCTATGTGCTGCTGGGACTGGCCGGAGCGCGGATCCTGTATGGCTTCGTCGGTCTCGGTTATGCGCGCTTCACGAGTTTCGTCACCTCGCCCGGTGAGGTGCGACGCTACCTGACGTTGCTTCGCGAGGGGCGGGCACCGCGCCATCTCGGCCACAACCCTGCGGGCGGCGCGATGATCGTCGTGCTGCTCGCAATGCTGGTGGTGGTCGCCGGCAGTGGCTGGATGTCGGAAACGGACCGCTGGTTCGGCGTCCCATGGGTGGACCATCTGCACCACATCTCGGCCAAAGTGCTGCTGCTGTTTATCGGCGTGCACGTGACGGGCGTTGTGGTTTCCAGCCTGCTGCATGGCGAGAACCTGGTGCGCGCCATGATCACCGGACGCAAGGCGGCGAGGCTTCCGGAGACAGATCCCCGGCAGCGCGGCCGCGCCACGGCCATGCTGACCCGATGGGTGCTGACCCGGCACTCGTTCTGGCCCTGACGCTCAGGGAGACCCCAGCCGCAGCACGAAAACGGCGCCGCCGCCCTCGCGCGCCTCCACCCAGGCGGCGCCCCGATGCGCGGCGGCGATTTCCGCGACGATCGCCAGGCCCAGCCCCGAGCCGCCGGGCCGACCCGCGCTGCCGCGCAGGAAGCGGCCGAAAATAGCGGTGCGCTCGGCCTCGGACACGCCGGGGCCGCGGTCCAGCACGCGGATCGTCGCTGGCTGCGACAGCACGACTTCCACCGCGCTACCCGGCGGCGCGTAGGCCATCGCGTTCTCCAGCAGATTGGCCAGCGCCAGCGTCACCGCCGAATGGTTGCCGCAGAGCGGCCCCAGCCTCTCTGGCTCGGTGAGCATCAGTTCAACCCCGCGCCTGATGGCCAGGGGCGCCAGCTCGGAGATCGCTTCCACCGCGGCGCGGTGCAGATCGAGCGGGGCGGAACAGTCGAGCGGCAGCTCCTCAAGGCGGGCCATGGACAGCAGTTGACCGACCAGCCTGGCGATGCGGTCTGCGTCTTCTCGCAGGGCGGCCACCTGCTCGCCTTCGGGCAGTGCGTCGACGCGGGCGGTCAGCACGGCGAGCGGGGTGCGCAACGCATGGGCTGCCGAGGCCACGAAGCGGCGCTGCGCATCCAGGGCGCGCTCCAGCCGCGCCACGGCCTGGTTTATCGCACCAACCAGCGGCACCAGCTCTCCTGGCAGCCCGGAAATCGGCAGCCGAAGCCCGGGCTGGTCTGCCCCCATGCGTGCGGCCGTCGCCGATGCTTCGCGCAGCGGGCGCATGCCATTTCGAATGGTGAGCACGCCGATCAGTACAGTCGCCCCAGCGATGGGCAACAGCAGCCACAGCGCACTCGCCAGGAACTCGCGGAGCAGGCTCTCCACCAGCGCCTCGGTCTGCTCCTGCGCCTGTGCGACCACCACGTGCCAGGGACCGGACGGGATGACGACGCCGAGCAGCCCGTCGGGATAGGGGGTGGAGACGCCCACGCGGAAGAAGCCGGAACGTCCAGGCGGCAGGAACGGACGGACGACCTCCGGAGCCCGAGGATCGGAGGTCGCGACCGCGGCATCGCCGCCGTCGTAGACGATGAACAGGCTCTGCCCGTCACTGGCATCGAACGCTCGTGCCAGCGCCCCCGGCAGGTGCACCGCCGGGCGCCCGTCCGGTCCGGCCGAGATCTGGCCCGCCACCAGCTGCGCCTGGCTCTGCAGGGCGGCGTCATCCAGCGAGTGGATCGTGGCAACGGTGCGCCATGCCACCGCGCTGGCGGCAAGGGCGACCGCGGCCAGCATTACCGCCGTGAGCCGCCAGGCCAGGCGGTGCGCCAGCCGCCAGCTTGCAGGCGTCGCACGGTTGCTCATGATTCCGCCAGCATGTAGCCGACGCCGCGGATCGTGTGCACCGCCGCGGTCGCGCTGGCGTCCTGCAGGCGACGACGCAGGCGGTGCACCAGCACCTCAACGGCGTTCGGGCTGGTCGGGCTGTCGAAGCCGTAAAGGTTTTCCTCAATGCTCTCGCGTGGCACCACCCGGCCGTGCCGACGAAGCAGCAGTTCCAGCAGCGACGCCTCGCGCGCCGACAGCGCGACCGCCACGCAGCCGACGGTGACCGCGCGGCTGGGCGTGTGCAGCGCCAGGTTGCCGAGCCGCAGTTCCACCCCCAGGGCCGCGTTCGGCCGCCGGAGCAGGGCGCGCACTCGCGATACCAGCTCGTCCATGTGGAATGGCTTCACGACGTAATCGTCCGCGCCCAGGTCGAGCCCGCGCGCGCGGTCCTCCGGCGTATCCCGCGCGGTCAGGATGAGCACCGGGACCGATGTCCCGCGCCGACGCAAGGCCTGCAGCAGCGCAAGCCCGTCGCCGTCGGCAAGGCCGAGATCCAGGATCAGGGTGTCGTAAGTCGCCAGCCGCAGCGATGCCTCGGCATCGGCCACGCCATGCGCGACGTCGAGCGCAAACCCGGCCCGCGCAAGCGCATCGCGCAGCAGCGCCGCCAGCGCCGGCTCGTCCTCGACAATCAATACCCGCATCGTGCAGTGGCTTCCGCCGTTTGGTGATTTCAGCGCGTTACTCAGTATTGGTCCCGACGTCCAGGGCTGCGCATGGCAGCCAAGACGGGGCTTGGCAGCCCGGCAGCCGGGCTTGCTCCAAAGCGGGGCTCTTCGGCGGCCTCGGACACGTCTGCGGGATCTAGCCCATTCCGAGTGGCATTATGCGATATCGCCGAGCGAGCCGGCGCCACGTGGCGTCCCGTCCCCTGGAATCGTGACCCGCGCATGCCCACGTCGGTAGCCGAGCTGGGCAGGCCCCGCTGAGCCTGCCCAAAGGTTTGACCAGGGTGGGTAAGTCGGCGGCGCACTTCCGAACGCAGGGTTTAGTCATGGACACGATTTCTCCGTCCCCGGTTGCAACACCATCGAACGCCAAATCGACGGTTGCTGCCAAGGATGAACTATCGGGCGGCCTGGCCAGTGACGAGGCTCGCCACCGACTTGAAAAGTTCGGTCCCAACGCGATGCCGGATACCAGCGTGCATCCATTGCGCATGGCACTTGAAAAATTCTGGGCGCCCGTGCCGTGGATGCTCGAGGCAGCGATCGTGCTCGAACTGGTGCTCGGCAAGCATATCGAGGCGGCGATCATTGCCGCCCTCCTGGTGTTCAATGCTGCTCTTGGGTTGTTCCAGGAGAGCCGCGCCCAGGCGACCCTTGCCGCCCTGAAGTCGCGGCTCGCGCTGAACGCATCCGTCCGGCGTGACGGCGCATGGAAAACCATATCCGCCGTCGAACTGGTGCCAGGCGATGTGGTGAAGCTTTCGCTCGGCGCCGTGGTTGCCGCCGATGTGCACATTACCGGGGGAGATGTGCTGCTCGACCAATCCATGCTCACCGGAGAATCGGTGCCCATCGAAGCCGCTGCGGGCGCGCAAACCTACGCAGGCACGCTGGTACGGCGCGGCGAGGCGGTGGCGGAGGTCACGGCAACCGGAGCGCGCACCAAGTTCGGCCGCACCGCGGAGCTCGTCCGCACCGCCCATATCGTAAGTTCACAGCAGAAGGCGGTATTGCGAGTGGTGCGCAATCTCGCCGCGTTCAACGGCATCGTCATCCTCCTGCTGTTGACCTATGCCACCATTCTCAGGATGCCGCTCGCCGAGATCATCCCCCTCGTCCTGACGGCGGTTCTCGCCTCGATACCGGTCGCGCTGCCGGCCACGTTCACCCTTGCGTCGGCGCTCGGCGCGCGGGCGTTGGCAAAGCTCGGCGTCCTTCCAACCCGCCTCTCCGCTGTGGATGAAGCGGCGACGATGAATGTCCTATGCGCCGACAAAACAGGCACCCTGACCCAGAACGCGCTGACGGTGACGACCGTTCGCCCCATGCCCGGCTTTGACGAGGCGCATATTCTGGCACTGGCTGCGCTGGCCAGTTCGGATGGCGGACAGGATCCCGTGGACGGTGCCATCCGGTCCGCCGCCTTGGGCAAAGCCATCTCCGACGCGCCCAAGATGATCACGTTCGTGCCGTTCGATCCGGCAAAAAAGATGTCCGAGGCGACAGTCCGTGGACTGGAGGGCGGGACGCAACGTGTCGTGAAGGGCGCTTTTGCAGCGGTCATTGGTCTCACACAGTCTTCACCGACCGCGACAGCCGCGTGCAAGGAACTCGAGGACAAGGGTTTCAGAGTGCTCGCGGTCGCGGCCGGACCGCCAGATGCGATGAAGCTGGCAGGGTTGATCGCGCTCAGTGACCCACCGCGTATGGATTCGGCCGCGCTCATCAACGAATTGCGTGGGCTCGGAGTTCGGACGGTGATGGTGACAGGTGACGCACCGGCGACGGCAGCCATTGTGGCGCATGCGTTGGGACTCGTCGGTGCCGTCTGCCCGCCGGGGCCGATCCCGGACGGCATCGGACCGAAGCAATTCGCCGTCTTTGCTGGCGTCCTGCCGGAGGACAAGCACAAACTCGTCAAAGCCTTCCAGAAGGGCGGCCGTACCATCGGCATGTGCGGCGATGGCGCAAACGATGCGCCGGCATTGCGCCAAGCGCAGATCGGGATCGCCGTCTCGACGGCAACCGACGTCGCGAAGTCGGCTGCCGGCATGGTGTTGACCGAGCCTGGGCTCGTCGGAATCGTTGCCGCGGTCAAGGAGGGTCGGGTGACGTTCCAGCGCATTCTGACCTACACGCTGAACTCCATCATCAAAAAGATCGTGACGGTGCTCTTCCTGATCGTCGGCCTGATCATGACGGGGCATGCGATACTGACTCCGTTGCTGATGGTTATCGTCATGATCGCGGGTGATTTCCTTGCGATGTCATTGACGACGGACAACGTGCGGCCGTCGCCGATGCCAAATGCTTGGCGCATCGGCAATCTGACCGTGGCGGGCATCGTCATGGGCATCTGCTTGCTGGCATTCTGCACCGCTGTCCTGGCCGTCGGCGAATTCGGATTGCATCTGGAAACCGGCGCGCTGAGAACCCTGGCCTTTGTGGCCCTGGTATTCGGCAGCCAGGCGACAATCTATGCCATTCGCGAGCGCCGGCATCTGTGGCGTTCTCGTCCGAGCCTCTGGCTCGGCGTATCGTCGGTTGCCGATATCGCAATCGCCTCGACGTTGGCTGTTGCCGGAATCGCCATGGTACCGTTGTCGGCCTTGGTAATCACCGGCACTCTTGCCGCAGCCGCTGCCTTCGCATTCGTCCTGGACGCGGTGAAGGTTCCTGTCTTCGCTCGTCTCAGCATCGCCTAGGCCGACACCTCATCGTCCCCAGGAATGAGTCGTATCGGGCGCTATCGCCAGACGCGGATCAGCCCCAAGCGTCAAAGTGGAACAAGCAATCGGGTAAGGTTCAGCTCTCCAAGTGACGGAATGCGCCGCGTGCGAGCGCCTCCTGGTACGTGGTTCCAGCAGATGACAAGGAGAATGATCGGCTTGTTGTGCCCCAGATTGTCCTCGACACATTCGAGGGGCTAAAAATGTCCTATCCAAAAACGAGTGAGGAGCGCCCCATGAATTACTGGCTATCCGCGAGCAGCTTAAGAAGTGAAACCTGCGTGCTTGGGCGCACTGCACATCCTAGTGCACGGCCAGCAGAGATCTGCCGGTCAAACACCGGAAAGCCCGTGATGTGAACAAAGACCCGCGACTACCCGAGGGTGTCTTTTCCGAAGGCGTGGACTCCTACATCCGTGGCTTGCCGTGCGAGGACTGTCCCTACCCGCCCGATTCGACCGAGCGGGACGAGTGGCTAAAGGGCTGGGACAACGCCGCTGGCGACGCGCTGTAAAGATTCGTGATCGGTTATTTAACTGCTCCCTTGGTCTGAAAATGAGACTTGGAATAGCACTCTGAACAAATTAGCGACTGCATAATCGCTGCCTGGAGAAAGGTCGGTAAGCGGTGCTGACCACGAGACATCCACGCAGTCGATACCGCAACATCACCATGCGGCGCGAACCAAACTCGGCCTGACGACTATTGGCTCAGTGCCCTGTTGGCGTTGGACCCTGGCCAACCCTCTAGACCATCATGTCCGCCGAGGCAGCCAAAGCCGCACGCTCAGATGCCAGCGATTCGTCATCCATGGCTTCACTCCGTCAGCAGCACGTAGCCGGGGTCGACGCGCAGTCGCGAGCGGTCTGAGAAGAATGAGCGCCCGATTCCTCGAAGCGAGCCTGCCCAAGGTTCATGGCGCGCGTCCGCATCGTCTCCGTCAGCGCCGCCACTTCATCCAAGTCTGCCTGCGTTACGCCCAGCGCCCGGGCGGACGGCATGTGCTTCGCGATGTTCTCGGTGCAGTTCACCGCCAGTGAGGCGCCCAGGGACGCCAATTCCTCATATGCGGCCTTCGACCTGCACCTGCAGCCGTTCTTCCGCGACTCGAGACCCAGGCCATGGAAGCCCATCTCCTCGGTCGCGTTTGTCCGGACGCCCACGGCGACCGCCACCGCCACCCGTTCCTTGTCCAAAGCTGTCAGTGCCATCGCTGCCTCCGGCGCCTGGCGCGGCCAATCCGCGCCCTTTGCGACCTTTGGACGGAACCGGCAGCCGAAACGTCACAGCCCCTCAGGCCGACAGCCAGCGCGCGACGTCCTCGGCCTTGGGCAGTCCGCCTGCGTGAACGACCTTGCCGTCCATCACGATGCCCGGGGTGGCCGCGATGCCGTAGCCAGCGATCGCGGCGTAATCGGTCACCTTTTCCAGTTTGATGCTGACCCCAAGCCTGTCGGCTTCCGCCTGCACCATCTCAGCGGTTGCGGTGCAGCGCTTGCAGCCTGGGCCGAGAACCTTCACATCCTTCATGGCAGCCACTCCTTCTCTCGTTAGAACAAGGCGTTGAACAGGAAGCCCACGGCCAGGATCCCGCAGCCGACCACCGCGGTGAACACTGCAATGAGCCGGACCGTCATGACCTTCCGCAGGATGACCATTTCGGGAAACGACAGGGCCGTCACCGCCATCATGAAGGCTAGAACGGTGCCAAGCGCGGCGCCTTTGCCGAGCAGGGCCTCCACCACCGGAATCATCCCAGCGGCATTCGAGTACATCGGAATACCGACCAGCACGGCGGCGGGCACCGACCACCAGTCGTCCTTGTTCATGATGGAGCCGAGCAGCTCGGCTGGCACGTAGCCATGGATGAAAGCGCCTACCGCGATCCCGGCGATGACCCAGATCCAAACCCGGCCGACGATGTCGCGCATGGCTTCCAGCCCGGCCTTGATGCGGTCGACGAGGGAGGTTTGTGTTGGCGGCAGGTTGACGGTGCCCGCGCGCACGTTGCGGACCCATTCCTCCAGCCAGCCTTCCAGGTGTAGGCGTCCGATGACCCATCCGGAGGCGATCGCGATGACCAGGCCGAACACCAGGTAGGACAGCGCCACCTGCCAGCCGACCAGCCCGAACAGCAGGCCCAGCGCGACCTCGTTGACCATCGGCGCCGCCACCAGGAAGGAGAATGTGACGCCCAGGGGCACACCCGCGCTCACGAAGCCGATGAACAGCGGCACCGCGGAGCAGGAGCAGAACGGGGTGACGATGCCGAGCGAGGCAGCTGCCACATTGCCGATGCCTTCGCGCTTGCCTGCCAGCATCGTCCGCGTGCGCTCCGGCGAGAAGAAGCTCCGTACGATGCCCATGCCGAACACCACGAGCGTCAGGAGCAGCAGCACCTTGGGGACGTCGTAAGCGAAAAAGGCGACAGCCTCGCCCAGATGGGAGTGCGGCTCGACTGGCAGGATAGAGGTCAGCCATTCGGCCATCGGCGAAAGCAGAAGATAGGCGGCGATCCACACCGCGAGCGACGCGGCCGTTCCCATAGCCCAGGTGACCGGCGAGTTGGAAAGCCTGAATGGCGCCAGGAGCAGCGGCGTTCCGGTGCTCATGCGGCCTTCCTATCCTGTTTGGACGCCGCCACAAGGACAGCGTCCACGATCGCCGACGCGGCGGGAGAAAGGCGCGGATTGCGCCGATAGCGGACCCACTGGGCATCGCGCCGGTCGACGATGAGCCCAACCGCTTTGAGCGCGGCCATGTGCCTGGACATGCGCGACTGGGTGGCGCCAAGGACCTCCATCAGCTCGCAGACGCAGTGCTCGCCGCCGTCCCAAAGGATCCGGACGGCACCGAGCCGGGTCGGTTCCGATAGCGCGCTCATGAGGCTGCAGACATCCATCTTTGCCATCCGCTTATGCGACTATGCGCATTATAGGTCCAGTGCAGCCGTTTCGCAACACGCAATGCCCTCGATCCGCACTCGCGGGACGCTTGCCAGCCACCACTTCTTGCGTGGCATGCGCGATCCCACGCATTGACCCTGCAGCATCGCCGAAACAGGGCGCCCCCCTTTGGCAGACTGCACGGCCGCCCCGTGGAGCAACATCCGAGCGAGCCACGCGCGTCGGTCAGGGCACTTGCGCGTCCGAGTTACCTGATTGACCGCATATCCGCATTGGCGCATATGATGAGTCGTGAGCAATTTTCCGATTGCCTACTTCGCCGCGCTGGCCGACCCGACCTGGGCGCACCATCGTTCTGATGACGAGATCCTCCGGGGTCATTGGCAGGGTCCGCGGGCGTTCTACCGATCAACCGAAGCTCTGCCCGCACGAGCAGAGAACGCAATGAAATCGGCCGCTTCTTCTTTGGCCGTCGAGGAACCTACGCGGTGGCCATTCCAGAATCGAGAGCGATCGTCGCCGCCGCGACGCGACGGCCTGACCTGAACTTGCACTAACTGAGATGGAGATGACAATGATGTACGCATCCGATTTTCTTGGCCTTGGACTGAAGTTCCACGGCCACAAATGCTCAGCGATGCCCCTGGGATTGCGGGCTGGAGCGGCGGCGATGAATGCCCTCGGCGTCGAACGTTCACAGGACAAGGAACTGATGATGCTGGCCGAGACCGCGGACGATCACGCCGCTGGCTGCTTCGTCGACGGACTGATGACCGTGACCGGGTGCACTTACGGCAAGAGCAACATCAAGAAGACCTACTACGGCAAGATGGCGTTCACCCTGATCGACACCCTGCGGAACACGGCCGTCAGGGTCCAGCTCAAGCCGGAATTCTTTGGCAAGATGCTGGGTTCACCCTTCGTGCAGCAGCGCAAGCAAGGCGTGCTGCCGCAGGACGTTCCAGCAAGCGTTACCGATCCGCTGGTGGAAAGCGTCATGGCGCGGGCGGAGGTGGAGTTCCTGGAGATCAGCCCGGTGTTCGATTACCCCTTCGCCAGGATCAAGGGGACTTTCGACACCGGCCTGTGCGAGCGGTGCGGCGAACGGGTGTTCGCCAACAAGCTGCAAGAGGTGGATGGCAAGCGAGTCTGCGTCCCCTGCCGTGAACGACTGGCGGGAACCGCTCAGTAAGCGACGCGGAGCAACGAGCCCATGATCGAGCTTCTGGTCGGGCTGGTCACCTTCGGCTTCACCGCGGTGCTGACCATCGCGGGGGTGGGGGCGGCCTTCATCCTGATCCCGGTGTTCCTGGCCATGGGCATCGGCCTCCACACGGCAATGGCCACCGCGCTTCTCCTAAACGCGGTGGCCATGTCGTTGGCGTCGGTCAACTTCGTGCGTAAGAAACTGGTGGTTTGGAAAGTGACCCTGCCAATCCTGGTGATTGCGACGGCGCTTTCGCCCGTAGGAGCCTATGTGAGCCAAGGGCTCGACCGCGCCGTCCTGCTGTGGCTGTTCATCGCCTTTCTGATGTTTGCGGCGCTGATGATGCTGTTCTGCCGACCGCGGCCGCGGGAAGCCGTCGGCGGCCGCGCGATGCTGCTCGGAATCGGCGTGGGCGTTGGCGGGTTGGCCGGATTCCTCGGCGGGCTATTGGGGGTCGGAGGCGGCAATATCGTTGTCCCGGCGCTGGTCGCCCTCGGCCTCGACCCGAAGAAAGCCTCAGCCCCCACCGCGATCGTCGTGATTTTCTCGTCGTTGGCCGGGTTTCTCGGACACGCTTCGCTCGTTGGCCTCGATCCCGCGCTGCTGGGCGTGACGGCCGTGGGAGCGGCTGCGGGAGCCGTCCTGGGATCATGGCTGATGACCGACCGCCTCAAGGGACGGCAGGTCAAGATCATCATTGGCTTCGGTCTGATGACCATCGCGGCGAACCTCGCGTGGGGATTGCTGTGAGGGCCGTGAGGGGCTTTTCCGAGATGTGCGCGCGATTGAACGCATTTGGAGGAGGAATCCAACCAGCCGAGTGAAGGCGCCGTTAATCACGTCGCCAATGTTCGCCCGGCTGGGCAAGCCAGTCGCCCGGCTGCCTGGGCCGCCCCGCCCCGGAGCGCGGCGAAAAGTTCA
>CAIMEK010000198.1 GCA_903839965.1 uncultured Acetobacteraceae bacterium
CCACTCCGCAAACCGTGGACGCGCTGATGAAGCTCGACCTCGCCGCCGGCGTGGACGTCGAAATCAAACTGTAGAACCGAACCATTGGCCTAAGGACCCGGCTATCAGGTCCCTCTGGGAAAGCACATGATGCGCACTGGATTGCTGGCGAAGAAGCTGGGCATGACCCGGCTGTTCAAGGATGACGGCACCCACGTGCCGGTAACCGTGCTGCACCTCGACAAGGTGCAGGTGGTGGCCGCGCGTACCGAGGCCACGGACGGCTACGACGCCGTTCAGCTCGGCTGGGGGCAGGCCAAGGTGAAGAACGTGTCGAAGCCGAACAAGGGCCACTTCGCCCGCGCAAAGGTCGAGCCGAAGGCGAAGCTGATGGAGTTCCGGGTGTCCGCGGATGCCATTCTGGAGCCCGGGGCGACGTTGTCGGCGGCGCATTTCCTGGTCGGCCAGAAGGTCGACGTGGCCGGGATCACCAAGGGCAAGGGGTTTGCCGGCGCCATGAAGCGCTGGAACTTCTCGGGCCTGGAGGCCAGCCACGGCGTATCGGTCAGCCACCGCTCGCACGGTTCCACGGGCAACCGCCAGGATCCGGGCCGCACCTTCAAGAACAAGAAGATGGCTGGCCATCTCGGCCAGGAGCGGGTGACCACGCTGAACCTCGAAGTGGCGGCGGTCGATGTCGACCGTGGGCTGCTGATGATCAAGGGCGCGGTGCCCGGTGCCAAGGGCGGCTTCGTCCTGGTGCGCGACGCGGTGAAGGCGGCGCGGCCGGCGGAGGCCCCTTACCCGGCGGCGCTTATGGGCGCGGCGGGCTGAGGCGAAGAACATGCAGATCGAGATCAAGACCCTCGACAATGGCAGCGCCGGCACCGCCGAGCTGCCCGATGATATTTTCGGCGCCGAGCCGCGGGCCGACATCATGGCGCGCGTGGTGCACTGGCAGCAGGCCAAGCGCCGCGCCGGCACCCACAAGGTGAAGGGCATGGGCGAGGTGCAGGGCACCACCAAGAAGCCCTTCCGCCAGAAGGGCACCGGCAACGCCCGCCAGGGCAGCCTGCGGGCGCCGCAGTTCCGCACCGGCGGCGTGGTGCATGGACCGGTGGTGCGCAGCCACGAGTACAGCCTGCCCAAGAAGGTGCGCCGGCTCGGCCTGATCTCGGCACTTTCGCAGAAGGCGCGCGACGGCAAGCTGGTGGTGTTGGATGCCGCTTCCGGCCAGGCCAAGACCCGCGATCTGGCGGCGAAGCTGAAAGTGCTGGGCTGGGGATCGGCGCTGATCGTCGACCATGCCGTGGACGCGGGCTTCCTGCAGGCCAGCCGCAATATCGTCGGCGTCGACGTGCTGCCGACCATCGGCGCCAATGTCTACGACATCCTGGCGCACGACGTTCTGGCGATCACCACCGCCGGCGTCGAGGGTCTGAAGGAGCGCCTGGCATGAGCGAAACCGTGAAGGCGCCGCGCGGTCCGAGGCTGTCGCGCGAGACGATGTACAACATCATCCGCAGCCCGGTGATCACCGAGAAGGCGACCCGTCTGGGCGAGCACAGCCAGATGGTGTTCCGCGTCGCCATCGATGCCAGCAAGCCCGAGATCAAGGCGGCGATCGAAGGCCTGTTCGGCGTCAAGGTGGCCGCGGTGAACACCCTCGTTCAGAAGGGCAAGACCAAGCGGTTCAAGGGCCGGCCGGGCGTGCGGTCGGACGTGAAGAAGGCCTATGTGCGGCTGGCCGAGGGTCAGACCATCGACCTGACCACCGGGCTGGCCTGAGGCGGGGGCGGCAAGATGGCACTCAAGAGTTTCAACCCCGTCACGGCCAGCCTGCGCGGCACCGTGCTGATCGACCGCAGCGAGCTGTGGAAGGGCAAGCCGGTGAAGGCGTTGACCGTGGGCAAGCATTCCACGGGCGGGCGCAACAACCACGGCCGCATCACCAGCCGTTTCCGCGGCGGCGGCCACAAGCGCAGCTACCGCGTGATCGATTTCAAGCGGCGCAAATACGACATGCCGGCAACCGTGGAGCGGCTGGAATACGACCCCAACCGCACCGCCTTTATCGCGCTGATCAAGTACCAGGACGGCGAGCTGGCCTATATCCTGGCGCCGCAGCGCCTGCGGGCGGGCGACGCGGTGGTGGCCGGCGCGCGGGTCGACATCAAGCCGGGCAATGCGATGCCGCTGGCGGCGATCCCGGTCGGCACCATCGTGCATGCCGTCGAGCTGAAGCCGGGCGCCGGCGGCAAGCTGGCGCGCGCGGCGGGGCAATACGTGCAGCTGGTCGGCAAGGACGCCGGCTACGCGCAGATCAAGCTGATGAGCGGCGAGCTGCGCATGGTGCGCGGCGAGTGCATGGCCACCGTCGGCGCGGTTTCCAACCCCGACAACTCCAACCAGGAAATCGGCAAGGCCGGTCGCAGCCGCTGGCTCGGCCGCCGGCCGCACAACCGTGGCGTGGTGATGAACCCGGTCGACCATCCGCATGGCGGCGGCGAAGGCCGCAGCTCGGGCGGGCGCCATCCGGTCACGCCGTGGGGCAAGCCGACCAAAGGCTACAAGACCCGTGGAAACAAGCGGACCGATCGCTTGATCATCCGCCATCGCAACAAGGGAAAGGGCTGATCCATGGCGCGTTCCGTCTGGAAGGGCCCATTCGTCGACGGGTACCTGCTCGGCAAGGCCGAAGCCAGCCGCGCGACCGGCCGCAACGAGATCATCAAGATCTGGTCGCGCCGTTCGACCATCCTGCCGCAGTTCGTCGGCCTGACGTTCGGCGTCTACAACGGCCACAAGTTCCTGCCGGTGCAGGTGACCGAGAACATGGTGGGGCACAAGTTCGGCGAGTTCTCGCCGACGCGCACCTTCCACGGCCACTCGGCCGACAAGAAGGTAAGGCGGGCCTGAGATGAGCAAGCCGAAGCAGGCCAGGCATCTGGCCGACACCGAGGCGCAGGCGATCCTGAGCAATGTCCGGGTCAGCCCGCGCAAGCTGAACCTGGTGGCGGGGCTGATCCGCGACCGCTCGGCGGCCGACGCGGTGGCCACGCTGACCTTCAGCAAGCGCCGCATCGCCCAGCAGGTGAAGAAGGTGCTGGAGAGCGCGATCGCCAACGCCGAGAACAACCACCAGCTCGATGTCGACCGCCTGGTGGTGTCGCGCGCCGAGGTTGGCCGCTCGATGGTGATGAAGCGCTTCCACGCCCGCGGGCGCGGCCGCTCTTCGCGGATCGAGAAGTGGTTCAGCCATCTGAAGATCGTCGTGGCCGAGCGGGCTCAGACGCAGGCCGATTCGACCGAACAGGGAGCCGCCTGATGGGCCATAAGGTCAATCCGATCGGGCTGCGGCTGGGCATCAACCGCACCTGGGACAGCCGCTGGTTCGCCGGCTCCGACTACGCCAAGCTGCTGCACGACGACCTGAAGCTGCGCAGCCATCTGCGCCAGAAGCTGTCCGGCGCCGGGGTGAGCCGGGTGGTGATCGAACGGCCGGCGAAGAAGCCGCGGGTGACCATCTACGCGGCGCGGCCGGGCGTGGTGATCGGCAAGAAGGGCCAGGACATCGAGAACCTGCGCAAGGATCTCGCCCGCATGGCGCATGCCGAAGTGTCGCTGAACATCGTCGAGATCCGCAAGCCCGAGATCGACGCCCAGCTGGTGGCGGAGAACATCGCCCAGCAGCTGGAGCGGCGCGTGGCGTTCCGCCGGGCGATGAAGCGCTCGGTGCAGTCGGCCATGCGGCTGGGCGCGCAGGGCATCCGCATCAATTGCGGCGGCCGGCTCGGCGGCGCCGAAATCGCGCGGGTGGAGTGGTATCGCGAAGGCAGGGTGCCGCTGCACACGCTGCGCGCGGACATCGACTACGGTGTCGCCACCACCAAGACGACCTATGGCACCTGCGGCGTGAAGGTCTGGGTCTTCAAGGGCGAGATCCTGGCACACGACCCGCTGGCGCAGGATCGCCGCGCGGCCGAACAGGCACCGCAGCGGTAAGGACGCACGACAATGCTGCAACCCAAGCGCACCAATTACCGCAAGGCCCACAAGGGCCGCATCAAGGGCAATGCCAAGGGCAACGTCACGTTGACCTTCGGCTCGTATGGCCTGAAGGCGATGCAGCCCGAGCGGCTGAGCGCGCGACAGATCGAGGCTGCGCGGCGTGCCATCACGCGTGCGATGAAGCGCGCTGGCCGCGTCTGGATCCGCATCTTCCCCGACGTGCCGGTCAGCAAGAAGCCGGCCGAGGTGCGGATGGGCTCCGGCAAGGGTTCGCCGGAATTCTGGGTGGTCCGGGTGAAACCGGGCCGGATCATGTTCGAGCTGGACGGCGTGACGCAGGAGCTGGCGCGCGAGGCGCTCACGCTGGGCGCCGCCAAGCTGCCGATCCGGACCAAGTTCGTCACCCGTCTCGGGGACGCGTAAGACCATGGCGAAGCAAACCAAGCCCTCCGACATCCGGGCCAAGACGCCGGACGAGCTGTCCACGATGCTGCTGGACCTGCGCAAGGAGCAGTTCAACCTGCGCTTCCAGCGGGCGACCGGCCAGCTCGAGGGGGTCGGCCGGGTGCGTGCCGTGCGCCGCGACATCGCGCGGGTGAAGACCATCATGGCGGAGCGGAAGCACTCCGCCGCCAAGTCCTGAGGAGCGGTTGATGCCTAGGCGCGTCCTGACCGGGCGGGTGACCAGCGACAAGATGGACAAGACCGTCACGGTGCTTGTCGATCGTCGCATCATGCACCCGCTCTACAAGAAGTTCATCCGCAGGTCGAAGAACTACGCGGCCCACGACGAGCAGAATTCCTGCAAGGTGGGCGATGTGGTTCGCATCGAGGAATGCCGGCCGATCAGCAAGCGCAAGACCTGGCTGGTGGTCGAGCGCAACGGCCAGCCGCTGGCCGCCGGATCGCCCGAG
>CAIMEK010000199.1 GCA_903839965.1 uncultured Acetobacteraceae bacterium
CCCGGCCAGCAGAATGAAGAACGCCGCCAGCGCCGCCACCGCCGCCCGCCGCGACACGCCGAACTGCAGCGCGCCGCCCGGCGCCACCGCCGGCGCCGCCAGCGCCAGCCAGCCGATCACCCCGCCGGCGACGATGGCGCCGACCTGGCCGATCGAGGAGGGCACCGCCAGCGCCAGGATCGCCGCGCCCACCGCCATGCTGGCGCGCACCCGGTCCGGGCACAGGGTCCGCCCCATGCCCCACACGGCCTGCGCCACCACCGCCACCGCCACGATCTTCAGCCCGTGCAGCCACGGCGCCTGCGCCACGTCGCCAACCAGCGACACGCCAAAGGCGAACGCGGTCATCACCACCGCCGAGGGCAACGTGAAGCCGGCCCAGGCGGCCAACCCGCCCGGCACGCCGGCGCGCAGCATGCCGATCGACACCGCGGTCTGGCTGCTCGCCGGCCCCGGCAGAAACTGGCACAGCGCGACGATGTCGGCGTAGGTGGCCTCGTCCAGCCAGTGCCGCCCCCCCACCAGGTCGGCCCGGTAGTAGCCGAAATGCGCGATCGGCCCGCCGAAGCTGGTGCAGCCCAGCCGCAGGAACGCCACCAGCACTTCCGCCACCGTGCCACGCGCGCCGCCCGGCGCAGCCGCTTCAGCCATCCCCACCCCTTTCGGCCCGACGCTCCGACACCAGCAGCAGCGCGCCGGCCGCCAGGATCAGCGCGGCCCCGGCCCACACCGCGAGGTCGGGAATATCGCCCCAGATCGCATAGCCGAGAACGAACGCCCAGACGAGCGAGCTGTATTCCATCGTCGCCATCACCGAGGCCGGGGCGAACCGCGCCGCCTCGAACATGCAGAACTGCCCGAGCCCGCCCAGCACGCCGCTGCCCAGCATCAGCAGCAGTTCGAACTGCCCGGGCGGATGCCAGGTCAACGCGCTGCCGACCCCGGTCACCACCATGAAGAACCCGTTCTGGAACAGCATCTGCAGCAGCGAGGACTCGCGCCGCGCGATCCGGCGCATCAGCACCACCCCGTAGCCCCACAGCGCCGCCGCGGTCAGCACCATCAGCACCGGCAGCGAGAACTCCAGCCCGAACGGGTCGCAGGCCACCACCACGCCCACGAACCCCACCCCCACCGAAATCCAGCGCGCCGGCGTCACCTGCTCGCCGAGCAGCGGCGCCGCCAGCAGCGTCGTCAGGATGGGCGCGGCGAAATACAGGGTGAGCAACTGCGCCAACGGCAGCGAGCGCGCCGCCACGTAGAACAGCAGCCAGGCCGTCAGCAGCAGCGTGCTCCGCCCGACCAGCGCGCGGCGCAGCGGCGTGGTCGCCGCACGCACCGCCAGCGCGCGCCGCCCCACCACCAGGGTCGCGAAGAAGATGATGATGCTGCGCGCGAACACCACCTCCCAGATCGGCAGGTCGGTCACCAGCCACTTGATGTCGGCGTCGTGCACCGAGAACACGGCATAGGCGAGCACGCTGAGCCCGATGCCCAGCGTGGCCCCGCGCCGCATCGCAGGGAGCCTGGGCGCCACTACCGGGTCGACGGCGTGCGCAGGGCGGCCGCCGCCAGATCCTCCTCGACGTAGCGCAGCGCCGCTTCCAGCAGCACGCTCCGCGGGGAGTCGTTGTGGTCGATCAGCGTGCCGGCGAGCAGCGGCGTCTTTGCCGCGGTGAACGGCATGGCGACCGCCAGGTGGTCGGCGTTCGGCAGGCCGAGCAGGGTCGAGTGCGGGATGATCGCGTCGAAGGCGACCACCATCCCGTCGTTGCGCGGTTCCGTACCCGCCAGCGTGCGGTAGAACGGCCACAGCACCCGCGACATGTCGTCCGGTCCCGCATAGGCCGCCAGCGAATAGGTGCGCACGCCGCGCGGCAGCTCATGCGTGGCCAGCCAGGCCAGCCGGACCGAACGGCGCAGGCTGTCCGCGGCCTCCGCGCCGCGGCCCGGCGGGCACGCGAGCAGCGCCGAGCCGGACACCAGTTCGGCGAGCGCCGTCGGCACCGCATCGGCCAGCGGCGAGCCGTTCACCGCGCCGGCCACGCTCACCAGCGCCACCACGCGCCCGGCCAGCTCAGGGTAGGTCGCCAGCGCCTGCAGGGAATCGACGGTGCCCTTGGAATGGGTCACCAGCACCACCCGTTGCTCCGCCGGCATGGCCATCAGCGCGTCGCGCACGACCTCGGCGTTGGTCTCCGAACTCTGCCGCCCGCGCGTCTGGATGGTGCCGGTGCGCCAACCCTGCGCCTGGAGGTTGGCGCGCGCGTCCTCGAACAGGGTGGAGAGTTCGCTGACGCATTCGGCCAGCAGCCCGGGCACCAGCATCACCGTGAGCCCGGCCTGCGACGGCCCGAGCCGCACCGGCCGCCCGGTCGGCGGCGGCTCGTCCGGCAGCCGCCACAGGGCGGCGCTGTCCTGGCAGGGTCGGTCGTACGGCAGGGTGGCCCCGTGGTCCTCGCGCACCGCGCAGTAGATCTCGCGAAACCGGCCCCGGCCATCGACGATGTCGGTCTTGCCCACCGGCAGCAGCACGTCGGCGGGGGTGGCGGACAGCGCCGTGCCGACGCTCGGGGCGCTGCACGCCCCGAGCAGCAGAACGGCGAACAGCACGCGGGCGGCCCGGGCAGACAAATCGGATGATGCACCGAGAGTCATTGGCGTGGGATTCCGTCAGTCAATGAAATGCCAGGAAGCCTATATCATCACGTTGTCAATCAGGTGCTGTCGGCCTCGTTGCGGAACTTCCTGGGGGCAGTGGGCTCATTTGGGCTGAGCGGGACCGGGCGCGACGGAATCTGTCTTGTGCGGCGCGTACAAATATGTTAGGATTGACTTCCTAGAATTCCAGCGAGGGCAAATGAGCGGCATCGCCAACAGACCGGGCCAGGAACAGGACCGCGTTTCGATGTTGTTCGTTCCTGATGGCTCCGAACCGCCGGCCGACTGGTTGGCGGCTCATCCAGGACATGTCCGGATATCCGCCACGATGGTGCCGCGGAATTCGACCGATCATGACGCGGCAAACAACCATGGCAGTGGATCACGTCCGTCTCGCGATCCATCGGCTCCGGCTCCGGCGCGGGCGCGCGGCGCGGGACTTTCTCCCACCCGGGTGGCCACGCTTTCCGCGGCTTCGGGCGATGCGGGGTCGCCGAGCACTGGCTTGGTCGACGACGACCCCATTGCCGCGTACCAGCAGATGGCCGACGTATTCGACCACCCCCTTGCGGCCATCGCGCCGGCCGTTGGCGACGGCGGGGGGCTTCCCCGGTCAGGTGGTGCTGACGCGACGGCACCTGTCCGGGTGTCCTCTGCCGAAGCTCTGGCGGATCGCAGGTATGGCCGGGTCGTCGCCGAATCCCGCTCGTCGAAGGTCGGCTCTATGTCCGACGCCGAATATGGTGTGGGGCCCGACGTTGTATTGCCGGATGGCTCGTTCGTCCCCGACCCCGACAGTCCGACAGGCCACATGAGGGCGCCCATACAGGACTAGAGGGATGTCGCGCTCGCCGGTCGGCGCACACGGAAAATGAATGATCTTTGCTTGCTAGGCCGGAATCGCGCGAATCCGCATCCGCATATCTGTTACTGACGCTTGCGCTAAACCTGGGGCAAGGCGGTGTTTTTGACTATCAAAGGAGAGGCAATAGGGTGTTGGGGTATAGGCCATTTCAGAAATACAGACCTGTCGCGAACTTTAACATAGGGCTATTCGCACAACAGGCTGGCTTGACGATTGAAGAAGCCCTAAGAATATCCGGGTTGTATGCATCGATACTCTCGCACAACGCACGCCCAAATGAACCCCATGGGCTCGACCAAACAAATAAGAAATACATCACCAAGGGCTACGAAAGCGGTGAGCATGCGTTGTTTTACCAGCAACCATAGTGTTGCCAACCATGAATTATTTGTCTCATAAGACAATTATATTTCTCCGCCGTACAGTAAGGAGAGCGTTGGTATTTTTAATCACTGGCTACTTCGTTCTGCATGTGCTGTTTTTTTGGACTTGAGCGCCTGGTATGTGACACACTGCCACAGCACACGATTAGCAACCTGGATGGCCTCGATTTCGTCGTGGAGACAGCCGACTGTGCCTTCCTTGGGTCCAACTGGGAGACGACCGTTTTGATCTCGGAGGCTGGCCGGCAGAGGAAGGTTCCGGTGTTCGGATATTATCCGGAGTTTTTGCCCTATCAGGGCCTCCCGATCGTGCCTGAGTTCCGCATATCGGATGAAGGTGCGATTATCATCGGCGTAGATAAGATATCGTCAATCATCATGCAGGCGTCAGAGTGGAACGGCAGACCAATCCACTACCAAATCGGGCGAATCGAATACGCCAACCCGAATACGCCGGAACGGAACGATCTGCCATGCCGTCGGGTGCGCCGGCCCGGCTTTGCGCCTGCCTCGCCGCCCAACCCGAAACTCGACCCCTGGCAGGAATGGTCGCTCGACTGCCGGGCGCCGGAAGTCCGCTGAAATCGCCAGTCCGCAAGCACAGCCCGTATTCGCGTAGCCCGCATTCGCGAAGCGAAATGCGGGATCTTTTCCTTGCCCCGGCCGCGGCTTCATACTAAGAATTTTTTCTCGCGCGCTGCCCCCCTCCCAGCCCCGGTCCAAGCCTTCGCCCCCGAATTCGCGGCCCGCTTCGGCCGCATTCTCGCCGGGCTGGCCAGGCTCGTCGCCGCCGGTTTCCTGCGCAACCCGCGTCTCGTCCTCCTCATCATCCCGCTTTGGACCCGGCTCAACCGCGCCGCCCGCCGCTGCGAGCGCCTGATGGCCCATCTCGCCGCCGGCCATCTGCCGAAGCCCCATCGATCCGGCCCCAGCGGCCCCCCTCCGAGCGGCCCCGCACTGCCCACAAGCCGCGGCTGGCTGGTGCGCGAACTCGGCTCCGAGGCCGCCTGCCATGCCTCGCAAATGCAGGCCCTGCTCGCCGTGCCCGCCGTCATCGACCTGTTGTCCGTTGCCCCCACCGCCAGGCGCATCGTCAACCCGATCCCGCGGCCCCTCGCAGGCATCGTGAGGCCGTCCCGTTGGCGCCAACCCCTTAACTCCGCTACCGTCGGTGGCAAAACAGAGGACACTGCCATGCCGAGCACGAACCTCGAGAAACCGGACGCCGCGCCCGTCAAAAACGAACGCCTGGAAAAGATCGTCGATCTTCTCTACCGCGCTGTTCTGCGCCGCTACCCTGATGAAAGCGGGCGCATCGCCTATGCCAAGCTGCTTGAGCAAGGCAAGCCGGAACTGGAAATCATCAGGCAGCTGGCCAACTGCCCGGAGTTCGCCAGCAAGCGGCTCATCCCTGCCAATGAGCCCAAGATTCCCGGCATCCGGATCGACGACTATGATGACGCGAGAGACCCGGATCTGGCGAGATACATCACGCCAGAAGTCGTCGCACTATCGGCAAAGGTCCAGCACGCCTCGATCGACTACACCACGTTTTACGAGGTGCTGATGAGGCAAAACAGCAAGTTCAAGCAGGAAGAATACCTGATATTCCATGCGCTCAGGTTCCACGAACTTGCCTGCGCGATCAAGAACCTGCCGAACATCAGCACCATTCTCGACTTCGGCTTCGGCGGCAATTCCTATGCGCTACAAGAACTGTTCCCGACCGCGCTGGTATCGGTCGCCGACCGGCCGCAGATGCAGCTCCCGGCGGATCGGTTCCACAGCACGCATTCCGTGGATCTCGAAGATGACCGCCTCGATCAGATCGACATGGGCGCGCGGTTCGACATGATCGTGTTCTCCGAGGTGATCGAGCACCTGCGGATGCACCCCGCCAGGGTGATCCGGTTCCTGCTCAGGCACCTGACGCCGACCGGCAGCATGATCATCACGACGCCCAACCTGTTCTCACGCAACAAAATGCGGCAGATCAATCTCCGCCGCACGCCGCTGCCGACGGTCCACTTGGAATACAGTCAGGCGGACGGGCCGCATTTCCATTTCCGTGAGTATGCCCAGAAGGACATGCTGGGGATGATCGACGGCGGCGGCGGCCGGACCTCGGCGTTCTTATGGTCAGGTTGCTGGGATCAGGCGGACCTGCGTGACGTGATCCCGCGGCATGAGTTGAGCAATATGTTTTTTCTGGTGGAGAGGAAGGGTGGCTGAGCGCCGGCCCGCGACAGCCACGACCCCGCGACAGCCACGACCCCGCGACAGCCACGACCCCGCGACAGCCACGACCCCGCGACAGCCACGACCCCGCGACAGCCACGACCCCGCG
>CAIMEK010000200.1 GCA_903839965.1 uncultured Acetobacteraceae bacterium
GCCTGTTTTTCTTCCAGGCGCAAGCGCTTGCGGGTCATCTTTAAGGTGCGCCGCGCCAGCGCGATGGCACCAGAAGACACCACGATCACGTCCACGCCCCGCGCCCGCAGTTCCGCGATGTCGGTGGCGATGCCGTCTAGCCAGGCCGCACGCGGGGCGGCGCGGACGGAGTCCACCACCATCGCGCTGCCGATCTTCACCACCAGGCGCCGTGCCGCAGCGATCGAAAAGCTCATTCCGCACTCCCGGCCCGCTGCGCCCGGGCCGCCGCCACCTCGATCCACAAGGCCCGCAGCACCTCCGGCACCCCTTGCCCGGTCACCCCCGACAGCAGCACGAGCTGGTCGGCCTCGACCATTTCGGCCACCCGCGCGGCCAGCCGGTCGTTGTCGCCGTAGCGGATTTCCGCCGTCGCCACGCTGTCGTTCTCGTTGATCACCGGAATGCAGCCCAGCCCGAGCAGGGTGGTGAGCGTGGCGCGGGCGTTCAGGTAGCGGCGGCGGTCCTCGGTGTCGTCCAGCGTCAGCAGCAGTTGCGCCGCGGTCAGCCCGTGCGCCGACAGCGCCTCGGCCCAGGCCTGCGCCAGCCGGATTTGTCCCACGGCGGCGGCCGCCTGCTTTTCCTCCAGGCGCAGCCGCTTGCGGGTCAGCTTCAGCGCCCGCCGCGCCAGCGCGATGGCGCCCGAGGACACCACGATCACGTCCACCCCCCGCGCGCGCAGTTCCGCGATGTCGGTGGCGATGCCGTCCAGCCAGGCCGCGCGCGGCGCGGCGCGGACGGCGTCCACCACCATGGCGCTGCCGATCTTCACCACCAGGCGCCGCGCCTCGGCGATCGAATAGTTCATTCCGCACTCCCCGCCCGGCGCGCCCGCGCCGCCGCAACTTCGCGCCACAGGGCCTGCAGCACCTCCGGCACCCCTTGGCCGGTCACGCCCGACATCAGCAACACCGCGCGGCCGGACGCCCGCGCCAGCGCCGAGCGCCGAGCCGACGCCTGGCGCGGCGTCATCGCGTCGGCCTTGTTCAGCACCAGGATTTCCGGCTTGTCCGCCAGCCCGCCGCCATACGAGGCCAGCTCCTCGCGCACCGTCCGCCAGGCCCGCACCACCTCGCCGGCGGCGCCGTCCACCAGATGCAGCAGCACCGCGCAGCGCTCCACGTGGCCCAGGAACCGGTCGCCCAGCCCGGCGCCCTCGTGCGCCCCCTCGATCAGCCCCGGAATGTCGGCGAGCACAAAATCCTGGCTGTCGGACAGCCGCACCACCCCGAGTTGCGGATGCAGCGTGGTGAACGGGTAGTCCGCCACTTTCGGCCGCGCCGCGGACACCACGGAGAGGAAGGTGGACTTGCCGGCGTTCGGCAGCCCGACCAGCCCGGCGTCGGCGATCAGCTTCAGGCGCAGCCAGATCCAGCGTTCCTCGCCCGGCCAACCCTTGTCGGCGCGCCGCGGCGCCCGGTTGGTCGAGCTCTTGAAATGCGTGTTGCCGTGCCCGCCGTCGCCGCCGTGCAGCAGCACCACCCGCTTGCCCGGCACGTCGAGGTCGGCGAGCAGCGTCTCGTGGTCGTCGGCGACGATCTGGGTGCCCACCGGCACCTTGATGACCACGTCCTTCGCGCCCGCCCCGGTGCGGTTGGCGCCGCCGCCGTTGGCCCCCTTGGCGGCGCGGAAATGCTGCGTGTAGCGGAAGTCGATCAGGGTGTTGAGGTTCTGCACCGCCGCGAACTCGATATTGCCGCCGCGCCCGCCGTCGCCGCCGTCCGGGCCGCCGAACTCGATGAAGCGCTCGCGCCGGAACGCGACCACGCCATCGCCGCCGTCGCCGGAGCGGCAATAAATCTTGGCCTGATCGAGGAATTTCATGGTGGCCTTCAACGAAAACGGGGGCCGGCTTGCGCCGAC
>CAIMEK010000201.1 GCA_903839965.1 uncultured Acetobacteraceae bacterium
CACCGGCATCCGCCGCCCCACCCGCATGACGAAATACGGCGTCAACGGCGGGATGGGGTTGTCGGCATCGACATCCGACAGACAGGCCACCGCGGTCGCCATGGTGGAGTGCAGGTGCACCACGGCGCCGCAGTCCGGCCGCGCCGAGTAGAAGGCGCGGTGCATGAACACTTCCTTCGACGGCTTGTCGCCGCCGACATGGCGGAAGCCCTCGTCCAGCTTCGACAGTTTCGCCGGATCGAGCCGGCCGAGCGAGGAGTTGGTCGGCGTCATCAGGAACCCGTCCGACAGGCGCACGCTGATGTTGCCGGCGCTGCCCACCGAGAAGCCACGGCGATACAACGACGCGGCCAGCTCGACCAACAGCATGCGGGTGTCGTTCTCGGTCATGTCGCGCTCCCCTCCAGCATGGTGAACGCCTTGATGAAGAAGTCGGGCGCCCCGAAATTGCCGCTCTTGAGCGCCAGCAGCAACGGCTCGCCGCCGCCCTCGGCATAGGTCCACGGCACGCCGGGATCGATCTCGGCGCCGATGCGCAGGCTGCGCACCTGCAACCGCGTCACCACCGCACCCGCCGTTTCGCCGCCCGCCACGATCAGCCGACGCACGCCCGCCTTCACCAGCGCCTCGGCAACGCCGGCCAGCGCATGCTCCACCAGCGCACCCGCCGCATCGCGTCCCAGCCGCGCCTGCAGCTCCGCCACGCGCTCCGGCGGCGCGGAGGCGGCTATCACCACCGGCGTGCGGCCCAGCCGCTCAGCAACCCACTCCGTGGCCTGGCGGGCCAGCGCATTCGCATCCGGCGTGGCCAGCGGATCGAGCTGCAGCACCGGCACATGCTCGCGCGCAACGCCGATCTGCTGCAGCGTGGCCCGCGAACAAGAGCCGGCAACCACCGCCGCCGGACCATCCACATGCGGCAACGCACCCGGATCGGCGAGCGCCGGCAACAGCCCGGCCCGACGGAAATTCTCCGGCAGGCCGATCGCCACGCCCGAACCGCCGGTAAGCAACGCATGCGCCGAGGCCGCTTCGCCGATGGCGAACAGATGCGCGTCGGTCACTGCATCGACCACCGCCCAGCGGCGGCCCTGCTCCTTCAACGCCGTCATGGCGTCGCGGATCGCACCGGCGCCGCGCTCGACGGTCACGAACGGCACCAACCCGACCGGCGAACGGGTCTGCCGGCCCAGCACACGCACCAGGCTGGCATCGGTCATCGGATTCAGCGGATGCTTCTCCATGCCGCTCTCATTGAGCAGCGCACCGCCGACGAACAGATGGCCCTGGTAGACCGTGCGGGCATTGGTGGGGAAGGCCGGGCAGGCCAAGGCAAAACCGCAGCCCAACGCATCCATCAACGCATCGCCGACCGGGCCGATATTGCCCTTGTCCGTGCTGTCGAAGGTCGAACAGTACTTGAAGAAGAACTGCCGGCACCCGACCTTGCGCAGCCACTCGAGCGCGGCGAGGCTCTCGCCGACCGCCTGCTCCACCGGAGCGGTGCGCGACTTCAGCGCCACCACGATGGCATCGGCAGCCGGCGCCGGCTGGTCCGCGCCGGGCACGCCGATGAGTTGGACGGTGCGCATGCCGTTGCGCACCAGCATGGACGCCAGGTCGGTGGCGCCGGTGAAATCGTCGGCAATGCAGCCGAGCAAGGGCATGTCAGGATCCTCCCGCACGCCGCCTGGCGGGACGTCAGCGCGGCGGCAAGCCGAGACTGTCGCGGTGCCCGACGCGAATGGCAAGCCGTCCTGCGATGGCCTGGCGCATGCGTGCCTTACGCCAGGCGTCGATCGCACCGCGCGAGCCTGGATGCGCCCGCGCCGCCGCCTCGGCATGGCCCGGCACCAACGCTCCCAACATGCCCAGCGCCGACGACGGAATGCGCCAGTCCGACGGCGCCGAGGCCACCGCGAAGCCGCGCGCCTCCAACGTCGCATGCAGCACCGCCGGCGCGCGCGGGCCGAGCGCGGGACCGAACCCCTTGTCGCGCACTTGGTCGCGCCGGAATCCCGAACGCACCCGCGCATCCAACGGATGCGCCGGCAAAAACGTCTCGCGCCCATCCACCGCCAGACACGCCAACAACGGCACCCGCAACGCCGCCACCAGCCGCTCCAGCCATGCCGCCGACACCAGATCGAGCAGCGCACTGCACACCACACCATCCGTCTCGGCCAACGGCAGACCACCAGGCGCCCCCGCCAGGTCGATGCACAACGCCTCCACCCGCAACGCACCGAACGGCGTATGCACCAGCATAGCACGATGCCCCACCCGGCCCGGCAGCGTCACTGTCCAGCCGCGCACCGCCGCCCACTGCGCAATGTCATCGAACGCCCGCAGCAACAGCTCTTCGTCGGCATCCGCCAACGTCCACACCTGCGCACGCCCCAGTATCGGCGCCAACCAGCGGAACAAACTGCCACTGCCCGCGCCGAGATCGAGCAACCGCGGACGCTCCGGCAACACCGCCCCCAACCGCTCCGCCAACCCCACACTCCTGGCCGCCGCATCGAACGGCTCACGCAAGGTCAGCCAGTCCGCGGAAAAACGCTCGGTCATGGGGGAGCAGGTAAGGCCAGGGGCAAAGCCCCATAGGCGCGGAGATAAGAGAAATATCCTTTCTTGTCAGTTGGTTGGATTTCCCGACACGTCCCAGGACGGATGGCTGGCCCCGATGGGCCGAAC
>CAIMEK010000202.1 GCA_903839965.1 uncultured Acetobacteraceae bacterium
GAACACGGCACCGGCGCACCCCGGTGCCTGCGCCCGCAACACGAAGCGCTTCGGCCCCTGTTCGACGGTGGGTTCTCCGACGCGGTCGAGGTCGCGGACGCTATCGCCCCATTCCACAGTGATGCCGACGGCGGTCTGCCGCTCGTCGAGTTCCTTGCGCAGCAACAGCGCGAGGAACGAGCAGAACAGGTGCCCGGCGATCGCCGCGGCGCTGATCATGCCGCGATCGGCGACCACGCAGATCTGGCGGATGCCGAAGCGGTCGCGCAGGCGCGTCACGATCGGCAGCAGTGACTTCACAGCCGTCGCGTTGCCCGGCCGGCACTGCGAACAGATCGGCCGGCCCGCCTCGTCGAGCACGACACCGACCACCACCTGGCGCAAATCAGGCCGGGGCTCCTTCGAGACCCCGAACTGGTCGAGGCTCTCGCCGCCGTTGCCGGCGAACATCGGCGAGATGGTGTCGAACAGCACCCTCGACAGATTGGAAAACCGGCGGCGTCGGCGAGCGAACAGCGCTTCCTCGATCGGGTCCTTGGTCCGCCGGGGCACCCGCGTAGCGCCGCTCTGGTCGTCCAACTCCTCGCCCAGCCAGGCGTTGCACGCTCGGTCGGAGCCGGACACCACCAGGCCGTGCAGCACGCCGGCGAACACCGCGCGTTCCAGCGAGAAGCCGCGCTCTGCGGCGTGGTGCATGGGGGCCCGTTCGCCAATATCGCGCATGGGTGCAACTCGGTGCAGGCAACGCGGCTTGGCCCCAAGCTGGCAGACGTCGTGGTGACGGAGGCGGGGTTCGGCGCCGATCTCGGCGGCGAGAAGTTCTTCGACATCAAGTGCCGGCTCGCCGGCCTGGTTCCTTCCTGCGCGGTCATCGTGGCGACGGTGCGCGCCCTGAAGATGCATGGCGGGGTGGCCAAGGCGGCGCTCGGACATCCGGATGTCGGCGCGGTCGAGCGCGGGGTGGCGAACATCGCACGCCACGTCGAAAACGTGGCGAAGTTCGGCTTGCCCGGGCTGGTGGCGATGAATCGCTTCACCGCCGATACCGACGCCGAGATCGCGGCCGTACAGGGTGCGATGGCGCGGTTGGGCACGCGCGTCGTCCTGTGCACGCCAAGGGCCGATGGCGCCACGGGCGCGGTTGAACTGGCCCGCGCGGTGCGGGACATGATCGAGGCGCGCAGCGCGCAATTTCACCTGCTTTACGCCGACGGTTTGCCGCTGGACGACAAGACCCGCACCAGCGCCCGCGAGATCTACCACGTCGGCGAAGTCGTCCTGCCGGTGGCCGTGGAGAAGAAGCTGAAGGCCTGGGAGCAAGCCGGGTTCGGTCAGGTTCTGGTCTGCGTTGCCAACACCAAGTTCAGCTTCGGCGCCGATCCCACCGTGCTGGGTGCCCCCGAAGGCCACGTGCTGCCGGTGCGCGACGTGCGCCTGTCGGCCGGCGCGGGCTTCGTGGTGGCGATCTGCGGCGACATCATGACGATGCCCGGACTGCCGCGGACGCCGGCCGCCGAGAGCATCGGACTGACGGCGGACGGGCGCATCGACGGGCTGTTCTGAGCCGGGCAGCTGCCGCCTGTATCAGTGCTGCGCCAGCCCGCTGGCACGCAGCACGGTCTGAGCCAGCGCCTGGCCCAGGCAGCCATTCAACTGCGCGGCGACTTTCGAACGATCGGGCCTGGCGGCGCTCTCCAGGTCGAGATCGCCGGCTTCGACCCAGTGCCGGATGAGGTCAAACCGGTGGAACAACAGCACGCGGGGGTGCCGCGCGGCCTGTTGCATGGCATCGCGATAGGGCGAAAGCGTGGCGTGGGCTTGCAGCACGCGGCTGTATTGCGGGTCGACCAGCAGCAGATCGGCGTCGGCCGCCCGGACGATCTCGGCACCGGCGTCCAATGTGCGGGCGAAGTCCTCCGGGGGGACCTTGCGGACCGCTTCCACGGTTCCGGTCTGCCACAGCACCAGTCCGAAGCCTTTGCCGGCGAGATTGTTGCGGAGGGTGGCAAGCATGGCTGCTGCCGGCATGCCGCGCTCTCCCTGCACGACCAGGTGGATCTCGGCACCCGGCATCGCCGCGCGCAGATCCTGCACCATGCGGTCTGGGAAAGAGCCCTCGGGGCGGCCGCGCGCGCCCAGTACGGTGCCGGACCCGATGGCGAGCACGTCGAGCCGGCCGGCGCGAAGGGCCGTGGCTACCCGCGGCAGGGCGTTGGCGGTCACCTCGGGAGCGGCAATATCGGACCAGGCCGGACAGCCCGGCGTGGTGGCACCCGCCGCCCCGACGCAAAGCAGCGCGAGCGCAAGCGGGGTGGCGAGGAAAGCCAGTCGAAGCATGATCGATGGCCTACCAGTCAGTGCCGCGCCGGGCAAGCGCCCGCTACGCGCCTCTGATCGCAGCGGCGATCGTCTCGACATCGAGGGCCGCCGGTGCACTTGGATAACGGGTCAGGAACAGGGTCTGGCGCCGGATCGCGTCGCGCACCCGCTCGTCGCGGCGAACCACTCCGGCCAGGACAGGCGCATGGCCGAGGAAGGTTTGGCAGGCGCGCGCCAGCGTGGCGTAGGTGCGCTCGCCGGCGCTCCTGCTGCTGGCCTGGTTCACCACGATGCGCGCCTGGCCGGCGGGCGAATCAGAGGCATGCAGCTTGAGCGCTGCATAAGCGTCGGTCAGGCTGGTCGGCTCCTCCGTTGCCACCACGAGCAGGGTGTCGGCGAAACTGGCCATTCGCCGTACGCTGCGCTCCAGTCCGGCGCCAAGGTCCAGCACGACGCGATCGAGCCGGGCCGATTCCTCACGCAACATTCCCAGCAACCTGTCCAGCCGGTCCGCTGCAAGCTGGGACAACGCACCCGATCCCGATCGACCGGCCAGGATGGCAAAGCCGCCTTCGTGCGGTTGCGCCGCCTCAGCAAGCCCGACGCGCCCTTCCACCACCGAGGCGAGATCATGCGCGGGCATCAGGCCGAGCTGAATATCGACGTTGGCGAGTCCGAGGTCGCCATCGAACAGCAACACATGCTCGCCGGCGCGCGCCAGGGCATGTGCAAGCGTAATGGCAAACCAGGTTTTGCCGACGCCGCCCTTTCCCGAGGCCACCGCCAGGATGCGTCCGGCGCGGGCGGGAGCAACGCTCGGCGGGTCGATGATTGTTTTGGCGGTCATGGCGGGTGCGCTCCGCTACGGGCGGTGGGTGTATGGGGGACCCGCATCAGTCGCGCGGCGAGCAGGTCGGGGGTCATGGGCACGAGGCCATCGGCGGCGCCCGGACCGATTCCTGCTTCAGCCAGAGCCAGGCCGGCGCCGGCGGCGGCCAGCACCCCGCCGATGCGACGCGCCAGGTCCAAACGTGTCGTCGCGAGCAGCCGTGCTCCGCAGGCGACATAGGCGCCGGCCAGGTCGGTTGCCTCGCCGACATCCAACCCGGCGGGCAGCACCACAGCCAGAGTGGCGCGGGCGGTGGCGGCGAGCGTCGCAATCGCGTTGCGCTCGGCGGCATCGAATGGATCGAAGCCGGGCGTATCGATCAGCACCGGCTCCCCCGCCACGCGCCGCTCCAGCGCACGCGACAGGGCCGCCGGTGTGCTGGCCACCAACAACTGAAGGTCCAGCAGCCGCGTGTAGGCCGCCAGTTGTTCGGCCGCTCCGGCGCGCTTGCCATCTGCGGTGACTACAACCGGCGAAATCCCGGCCATCATCAGGCGGGTTGCCAACCGGGCCACGGTCAGGGTTTTGCCGGCGCCGGGAGGGCCGATTACCAGCAACGGTGGTGCTGCGTTGCACAAAGCAAGCTGTTCGAACCGCAGCGATGCCGACAGGGCGAACGGCAGCGGCCCTGCCTGCAGGCGCCGCGCCAGGGCCGCCGGCACGCCATGCCAGGCGAACGCCGCCGCTCGGGCCGGATCGATTTTGGCGGGTGTGGCCAGGGGGGTGGCAGGGGCATCGTTGCTCTCCAGCGCCGCGGTGACTTCGATCCCCCCCGCAACCCGCCGCGAAGACAGGATCAGGGCTTCAGCCCCGAGATCGGCGCGCACACGGGCGATGGCCTCGGCGGTGTCTGAAGCGCGGTAGAGCTTCAGTCGCATAATGCCGCCCTGCGCGGATGCCGTCGGGAGTTCAAATCGTCCCCACTGTGCGGATGCGGACGCGCGGGAAGATTTCGGCCTGCGCCAGCACCGGGGTTGCTGGCCGGATGCGCTCGACGATCGCACGCACATGGAAACGGATGCCGGCGCTGGTCAGCAGTACCGGCGCCTCGCCATTCTGAGCGGCACGGTCGAAGACCGAGCGCAGCGCCTGCATGAATTCGCCGAGTTTGGATGGCGCCATGGCCAACTGCCGGTCTTCGGGCGGTCCGACCAGCGATTCCGCGAACGCCGCTTCCCAATCGGGACTCAGGGTCACCAGCGGGATGTAGCCGCCGCCGCCGACGTTCGCGTCGCTGATCTGCCGCGCCAGTCGTGCCCGCACATGGCCGACGATGGCGGGAATGGCACGCGCGCCGCCCGCGCAGGCTTCCTGAATGCCTTCGAGAATGGTCGGCAGGTCGCGCACCGAAATGCGTTCGGCCAGCAACATCTGCAACACGCGTTGCACGCCGCCGATGGTGATCTGGGCGGGAATGAGCTCCGCCACAAGCTTCTGCTGTTCGCGCGGCAGGTCATCGAGCAGCTTCTGTGTCTCCGCGAATGAAAGCAGCTCCGCCATGGTCTGGCGCACGATTTCGGTCAGGTGGGTGGCCAGCACGCTCGGCGGATCGACGACCGTGCAACCACGGAACAAGGCCTGCTCACGCAGCGACGGATCGATCCACAACGCCGGCAAGCCGAAGGCAGGTTCGATGGTGCGCTCGCCGGCAAGGTCGGGAATGCTGCCGCCCGGATCCATCGCCAGCATCATGCCGGCACGAATTTCACCGCGCCCGGCCTCGATTTCCTTGATGCATACCGAGTAGCCGTCCTGAGTCAGCTGCATGTTGTCCTGGATGCGCACCGGCGGCAGGACAAATCCCATTTCGGAGGCGATCGTGCGGCGCAGCGCCTTGATCTGCTCGGTCAGGCGGGGCGCTTCGCCGCCGGCAAGGCTGAGCAGCCCCAATCCAAGCTCCAGCCGGATCATGTCCATGCGCAACGCTTCGCTGATCGGCGGCTCGGTGGGGATGGCCGGACGGGGGGGCGGCAGCGTCGGCCCACCGGCAGGATAGCGCTGACGGAGATACGCACCCGCGCCGGCCATTCCGGCCAAGGCGAAGAACGGCAGCGCCGGCAGCCCCGGCATCAGCGCCAGCACCGCCGCAGCGCCGCCGGCCAGCGCCAGCGGTTTGGGATTGCCGCCCAACTGGCGCATCAGCGCGGCATCCGCCGAGCCTTCGGTGCCGCCCTTGGTCACGACAATACCGGCGGCAGTGGACACCAGAAGGGCGGGGATCTGGGAAACCAGACCGTCGCCCACCGTCAGCGTGGTGAAGGTGGCGGCGGCATCGGCGAACGCCATGCCATGACGCACCAGGCCGATCGCCAATCCGCCCAGGATGTTGATGAAGGTAATCAGCAGCGCGGCGATGGCGTCACCACGGACGAATTTTGCAGCGCCATCCATGGCTCCGTAGAAGCCGCTCTCCTGTTCCAGCTCGCGCCGACGGGCCCGCGCCGTGGTTTCGTCGATCGACCCGGCCGAAAGTTCGGCGTCGATCGCCATCTGCTTGCCCGGCATGCCATCCAGGCTGAAGCGCGCCGCCACTTCGGCGATGCGCCCCGACCCCTTGGTGATGACCATGAAGTTCACCACCAGCAGGATGGAGAACAGGATCAGGCCGATCACCACGTCGCCACCCATCAGGAAGCCGCCGAAGGCCTGCACCACATGGCCGGCCGCTGCGGGCCCTTCGTTGCCGCGCGACAGGATCAGCCGGGTGGTTGCCACGTTCAGCGACAGCCGCAGCAGCGTGGTGAGCAGCAGGAGGGTGGGAAAGCTGGTGAAATCCAACGGTCTTTGCAGGAACAACGCGACCATCAGCACCAGCACCGAGCCGACGATGGACAGCGCCAGCCCCAGGTCGAGCACCAGCGTGGGCAGTGGAATGATCAGAACCGACAGCAACGCCACCACACCGACGGCCAACCATACATCGGTACCCGGCGCTCGCAGGCGCAGCCTGTTGACAAAACCGTTCAGTGGAATGGGCACACTATCCGACACTGCACATCAGACCTGCAGGCCGGCGAGCGGCATGGCGATGCCGACCGGCGGCGGCGGCACCAGCACGCCATGTGCCGCGTAGTCGCGCAGCTTGTTGCGCAAGGCCCGGATGGAGATGCCGAGGATGGTGGCCGCGTGGGTTCGGTTGCCCAGCGTGTGCACCAAAGTCTCCAGGATCAGGTCGCGCTCGACATCGTTCATGCGGCGTCCGACCAGCCCCGCCACTCCCTCGCCGGCCGCCGTGCTGGCCCGTGGCGCATTTTCGCGCGAGCTTGTGGTGACCGAACGGCCCGGCGCCAACTCGATCACGTCGGCCTCGATCGCATCGCCGCCCGCCAGCAGCACGGCACGGTGGATGGTGTTTTCCAGTTCGCGCACATTGCCGCGCCATCCGTGTGCGGCCAGCAGGCGCAATGCCTCGCCGGTCAGTGGCCGCGCCGGCAGCCCGTTCACCTCGGCGTAGCGGCGCGCGAAATGCTCGGCCAACGGGACGATATCGCCCGGCCGCTCGCGCAAGGTGGGGATGCGCAGCGACACCACATTCAGGCGGAAATACAGATCTTCCCGAAAGCTGCCCCGACCGACCTCGGTTGACAGGTCGCGATTGCTGGTGGCCAGGATGCGCACATTGACGCGCACCGGCGCGTTGCCGCCGACGCGGTCGATTTCGCGTTCCTGCAATGCACGCAGCAATTTGGCCTGAAGACGCAATTCCATTTCGCTGATTTCGTCCAATAGCAACGTGCCGCCGTCGGCCGCTTCGAACTTGCCGACGCGTCGCGCCAGCGCGCCGCTGAAGGCGCCCTTTTCGTGACCGAACAGTTCCGACTCGAGCAGGGTTTCGGGAATTGCGGCACAGTTCAGGGCGACGAACGGACCGGCGGCACGGCGCGAGCGACGATGGATGTGACGCGCCAGCACTTCCTTGCCGGTGCCGCTTTCGCCGGTGATCAGCACGGAGGCGTCCGCGCCCGCCACTTGCTCCGCGCGGCGCAGCATGGTTTGCATCGCCGGATCGCGGGCTATCAGCGCTTGGCTTTCGCCGCCGGCGGCTTGCAGGATGGCGGCGATCAGGTCCGGGTCCGGCGGCAAGGGAAGGAACTCGCGGGCACCGGCGCGGATTGCCCGTACCGCGGCATCGGCGTCCGGATTGACGCCGCAGGCTACGACTGGAATGGCCATGCGCTCGGTTGCCAGGGCCGTCACCAGGGCGCCGACATCATGCGCGAGATCGCACAGCACGAGATCGAAACGCGCATCGGCGCGCAACTGTGACAGTGCCGACTCCAGGTCGTCGGCCTGGTCCAGCCGCGCGCCGCGCGTCATCGCCATGCGCGCGGCCTGGCCGAGTTCGCCGGCAAGGGACCCGATGATGAGAACGCGCATCGCTGCTTCCCCTTAGCCCGGCCGGTCGCCCTTGACGATTTCAGTCATGGTTACGCCGAGCCGGTTGTCGTCGACCATGACCACTTCGCCGCGCGCCACCAGGCGGTTGTTGACGTAAATGTCGATCGCCTCGCCCAGCTTGCGGTCAAGCTCCACGACGGCGCCGCGACCGAGCTTCAGCAGTTGGCTGACCTGCATGGTTGCCTTGCCAAGCACGGCGCTGACGGTTACCGGAATGTCGTAAACCGCCTCCAGATCCCGCGCGGTGCGCGGTCCGGTCTGCTCCGATGCCGACGCGGCGGAATCGGTCAGTTCGGCAAGATCCATGCTGTCGGACATCGTCGTTTCCCTGGGATTCAAGCGGGCACGGCGCACAGTGGCGACGTCTGCTCGGTGGGCGGCAGCAAATGGAGCGGCTCCAGTGCTTTGGCCACTTCGCGCCATAGGGTTTGCGCATCGCGCGAGGCCGCGCCGTCCTGCCAGGAGATGCGAACATCACCGGGCACCACCGCGTCGGTCGGCACCAGCGAGACGCGGCCATGCAATTCGGGATCGAGCCGACCGAGCTCCTGCTCGACGTCGCGTACGACATGCGGGCTGATGCGGATGGTCACGTGCGGTTCGCGCGTCAAGGCAGGCAGCACCGCGTGGACCAGTGACACCACCTCCATGGCGCCGTGGTGGGCGCATAGGGCCGGCAGCATGCTGGCCAAGGTTCCCAACAACAAACGCGCCAGTGCATCGGCCGACTCCTCGGCGACACGCGCCGCCTCGCTGCGGGCAGCTTCGAGCCGTTCGGCGATGATGCCGAGCATTTGCCGCGTAACCTCGGCGCGATCGGCCGCGGCCTTCGCAAGCCCATTGCCGTGGCCTTCCGCATAGGCTTCGGCACGTGCCGAAGCGAGCTCCGCTTCGGTAAATACTGGAGGCGGGGGTTCGGGTTGATCGGCAGGATCGTCGAGTACGGTGACGCCCGCCGGTACGTCGAAATCTTCGGCAAACAGGATGGCGGGGCGGCGTTTGCCTGCGGGCGGTGCGTGCGCGCGGCCGAGGGTGTCCATGTCAGTACACCAGCTCCTCGTCCTTGTTCTCGGAAATCTCGATCTGCCCCTGCGCCGCAAGATCCTTGGCCAGGGCCACGATGCCGGCCTGCGCCTCGTCGACGTCGCGCAGCTTCACCGGGCCGAGCAGTTCTATTTCTTCACGCAGCATCTTGCCGGCGCGCTCGGAAAGATTGGCGAAGAACAGATCGCGCAACTTCTCGGACGCACCCTTCAGTGCCAACGGCAGCTTGTCCTTTTCGACGGCGCGCAGCAGCGTTTGCATGGCCGGGCTGGCCAGACGCTGCAGGTCGTCGAAGGTGAACATCAGCGACTTGATGCGCTCTGCCGCCTCGCGGTTGCGCTCCTCCAATGCCGCCAGGAATCGCGTCTCAGCCTGTCGGTCGAGATTGTTGAAAATCTCGGCCATCATTTCGTGGGCGTCGCGCCGCGCGCTGCGCGCCAGATTGGACATGAATTCGGCACGCAGCGTGCGCTCGACACCGTCGAGCACATCCTTCTGCACGCTTTCCATGCGGAGCATGCGCATGACCACTTCCATGGCGAAGCTGTCGGGCAGCAGCGTCAGAACGCGAGCGGCATGCTCCGGCTTGACTTTCGAAAGCACCACGGCAACGGTCTGCGGATATTCGTTCTTGAGGTAATTTGCGAGCACCGCCTCGTGCACATTGCCGAGCTTGTCCCACATCGTCCGACCGGCCGGCCCGCGAATTTCCTCCATGATCTGTGAAACGCGTTCGCGCGGCATCGTCTTCGTCAGCAGGCGCTCGGTGTTCTCGTAGCTGCCGACGAGATTGCCGGCGCCTCCCAGGCTTTCGGCGAACTCAACGCAAAGCCGCTCGACAGCATCGGAGTGCACCGGCCCAAGCTGGGCCATTGCGCCGGATATTTCCTTGATCTCATCTTCATGCATCATCCCGAACAGATGCGCGCACTGGTCTTCGCCGAGCGCCAGCATCAGGATCGCCACTTTTTGCGGGCCGCTGAACGGGCGGTAGTCGTCGGCGCTGCGGCTCATGCCCGCGGTTCCTGCAGCATCCAGGATCGCACGATCGACAGGCTTTCTTCCGGGTGCTTGTCGATCAGCTCAGCCAGGCGGCGGACCGAGGAGGCGCGCAGCTGGCCTTCGATGTTTTCGACCTGCACCATGCTTTCATCTTCCAGCATGCCTGCGACTCCTCCCACGAAGGGCAGTTCGCCGCTTGCCGGATCGCGCGCGCCGAGCAGTGCGCCAGCCGCAGCTCCCTCCAGTGGCATGGCACCGCCGCTCGACGATGCCCCTGCCCCGGATAGGCCTGGCAGCGCCAGGACTCCTGGTGTCGGCGCGATCAGGCGCAGAACCATCGGCCGCAGCACCAGCAGCAGCGCCACGATCGCCACGATGCCGAGCAGAGCGGTTTGCGCCAGGCGCATTAGATCGGCGCGATCGAACGACAGGCCGAACAGACCGCGGGGCTCGGTGGTGGCACTTTCGGGTTCGGCGGCGAAGCGCATGTTCACCACCTCGACATGGTCCCCGCGTTTCTCATCGAAGCCGATGGCGCTACGCACCAGGCGGGCGATGCTCTCCAGTTCCTCGGGTGTCCGCGGCCGCCATGTCAGCGCGCCGTTGGCGCCCTTTTCCTCGGCACCGTCGACCAGCACGGCGAGGCTCAGCCGATGAATTTGCGGCTGCTCGCGCACGATGGTGCGCACCGTCTTGCCGATTTCGTAGTTTGTGGTTTCCTCCTGCTTCTGGTCCTGGCTGCCCGCGCCTTCGCGCCCGGCGTCGGCGTTCGGCAGGTTGTTCTGCACGGAGACGGTGGCAGCGGCCTCGGTGGTGCGGCTGTTTGCGTTCACCGACTGGGTGCTGCGCACGACCTGCCCGTCGGGGTCGAATCGCTCCTGCGTTTCGCGAACCTGATCGAAGTCCATCTGGACGGTCGCTTCGGCGCGCACCCGGCCGGAGCCAAGAGTGCGCTCCAGCATTTCCTCGACCGCGCGGGCGAGGCGCAGTTCGGTGGCGCGGCGCAGCTCCTCGGTGGATTGGGCGACGCCGGCGGAACCGGTGGGAGTGCCGGCGCGTGACAGCACGTTGCCGCGGCTGTCGACGACGGCGATGTTCTGCGGCCGCAGTCCCGGCACCGCCGCGGACACCAAGTTCAGGATGGCCTGTACGCCTTCCTTGTCCATGCGTGCGGCCCCGGCCATGGTGAGCAGCACGGACGCCTGGGCGTCCTGCTGCTCGCGGGCAAACGGCTCGCGTCGGGGCAGCACCAGATGCACGCGCACCGCACGCACGCCGGCGATGCTGCGGATCGTGCGTGCCAGTTCGCCTTCCAGCGCGCGCGCCTGATTGAGGCTTTGTTGGAACTGGTTGGCAGTGAGACCATCGCCGCGATCGAAGATTTCGTAGCCGATGGACCCGCCGGTCGGCAGGCCGTCCTTGGCCAGCAACAGGCGCAGGCGTGCCACCTGGTCGCTTGGCACCATGATCTGCCCACCTGCACCCGCCAACTGATGCGGCACGTGCTGGCGCTCCAGAACCTCAACCACCTGGCCGGCCTCGCGCGGATCGAGATCGGCGTAGAGCAGCGCCATGCGCTCGGTGGGAGCGCGCAGCATGAGCAGCGTCAGCAGACCGAGCATGGCGGCAGCGACCGCTGCCATGGCCACGAGCCGCCCGGGACCCAGCGCCTTCAGCCCGTCCAACAGCCCGTTCATCGTGCGGTTCCGGAATAGAGGGCTGGGCCGTGCGGGCACAGATCAGGCGCGGCGTGGCGGGAGGTTCCCATGGTGATCCGGTACGTGCTGGCCCGGCCTTCCGCCGGGAGTTGCACCCTCGCAACCCTGGGTTACCCCTCGGTTAATTGGGCGGCATTTCCTGCCGGCCTTCGCCGGCGCGGCGTGGGCAGCAAATCAAAGCTTGCTGGAATCCGACAAAATCCGGCGGCATTCATCAACCTTAAATTGTCATTGAGCAGAATCAAAAAACTTCTCAATTCCGCGTGATTTCGCGCGGCAGTGATGGTATAGTTCTGTGCTGCTCGAAGGCGACCAAATAATACCCAGGGGGTCGGTAATGACGACCATGCGCGCCCATCCGTTGTCCATCTTGCACGGGGCGGAACCCTGTGCGTCCTGCGGGGCGCGCAGCTCGGGAGTTTGCGCGGCGATCGAGGAAAAGGATCTGGAGCGCCTGTCGGCCCTGGCGGTGCCCATTCTGGTGGCGGCCGGCCGCACGTTCATCACCGAAGGCGAACCCGCGGAGCACTTCTTTACCGTTACGTCCGGCACGACGAAATTGTTCAAGCTGCTTCCCGACGGACGCCGGCAGATCACGGGTTTTGCTTCGAGAGGCACATTCCTTGGCCTCGCCGTCTCGTCCAGCTATGCCTTCAACGCCGAGGCGGTCGAGCATAGTCAGGTCTGCCGCTTCTCGCGGACCCGCCTGCGTCGTCTGATCGAGGACTTCCCGGCCATGGAACGGCGTCTGCTCGACGTGGCCTCCAATGAATTGGTGGCGGCGCAGGAGCAGATGCTGCTGCTCGGCCGCAAGACCGCGCGCGAACGGGTTGCCTCGTTCCTCCTCGCCCGAGAATCCGGCCTTGCCGGTTGGGCGCCGCCCCAGGCGAAAGGCTGCATTCTTCTGCCAATGGCGCGGACCGATATCGCCGATTATCTCGGGCTGACCGTTGAGACGGTCAGCCGCACCATGACGCGCCTGCGGTCCGAGCGGCTGATCGAAATGCGCTCGCCGACCGAAATCGTGCTGCGCAACCGTGACGGCCTGGAGGCGCTGGCCGCCGGCATGGCCTGAGGCGCCCGGATCGCCGCAAACTGATCCATATTGAAGGCGCAACGCCGGGGGTTCCAGGCGTTGCCGGTGGCGGCGGCGCACAGACGCTCGGAAAGCCAGGGGTATCACCGCCGGACCTCGATCAAGGCGGAACCTTGATCGAGGTCCTGGGCCTGCTAGACCGATTTCAGGCAGACTGAAATCGGTCTAGCCCTATTTTGGCGAGCAATTCCGCCAGCTCGCGGA
>CAIMEK010000203.1 GCA_903839965.1 uncultured Acetobacteraceae bacterium
CGCCCCGCCCCGGAGCGCGGCGAAAAGTTCAGCGATCCGGATGCTTGAAACCGCTGCGGAGTTCAGTCGATGTCCGACCATACGAGCGACCACGACCACGACCATTCCCATGCCGACGAGCGCAGCCATTCCCACGGCGTCGGCGGTCATCAGCAAGCCCCGGCCGATTTCGGGCGGGCCTTCGCCATCGGTGTGGCCCTCAACACAGGCTATGTCGTCCTGGAAGCGGGCTTCGGCCTGCTCTCTGGCTCGCTCGCTCTGCTGGCCGACGCCGGACACAACCTCTCCGATGTGCTCGGGCTGCTGCTGGCCTGGGGCGCCGTATGGCTTGCCCGGCGCCGCCCAACGCCGCGCCGCACCTACGGCTACAAGCGCGGTCCCATTCTCGCGTCGCTCGCGAACGCGGTCATCTTGCTGCTCGTGGTCGGCGCCATTTCTTTCGAGGCCGTCCGCCGCCTGATCAGCCCGGAGCCGGTCGCCAGCGACACGATCCTCTGGGTGGCCGTGATCGGAGTCTTCGTGAACGCAGGCACGGCCTGGCTGTTAATGGCGGGCAGAAAGGGCGACCTCAACATCCGGGGCGCCTTCTTGCATATGGCAGCGGATGCAGGCGTGACCGTGGGCGTCATCGTCGCCGCACTGCTGATCCAGTGGACAGGCTGGCAGTGGCTCGACCCTGCGATCAGCCTGGTCATCGGCATCGTGATCGTGGTCGGCACCTGGGGGCTGCTGCGGGAATCCGCCAATCTCGCCATGGACGCCGTGCCGTCTACCATCGACCACGACGAGGTGGGCACCTATTTCCGAGGGTTCCCCGGTGTGTCCGAGGTGCACGACCTGCACATCTGGGGCATGGGCACGACGGAAACGGCGCTCACTGTGCACCTTGTGTGCACCGACCTTGTGGTGGACGACGGACTGCTGCACCGGATCTCGCATGAGGTGCGCGAACGCTTCGGTATCGGCCATGCCACCGTTCAGGTGGAAACACCGGAGATCGCCCGGCTCTGCTCCCTGCGACCTGACCACGTGGTCTGAACTTTTTCCACAGTCCCGGCAATCGTGAACACCGCCTTGGTGAAAGTTCCGCAAGGGGGGTCACTGGAGCCTAACCTCCGAGCCTTGGTCTCCATCAGAGCGCCCCTGCCCGCCACCGGTGGGTCGTCCGCCGCCGGTGCAAGTGCCAGGAGAGAAGACTCGACTTCCTCGGTGACGAAAAGGCAGCATCCCCGACCAAGCCCCTGTTGACAGGTTGACCGATCGCCCGCTCGGAAGGGCAACCTCGTTCCGATCAGCCAAAACAGAAGTGCGCGCTCCACCAACCTGCTGATCGATCTGGGAGGATCAGACAGGAAGGCCAAGGACAAAGACAGCGACCGCCTGCCATCCGGAGTCCGCCGACTGGCCGAGCGCTACCCGGCAATCTGGCAGGCATACACCGACCTCGGAGAGAAATGCGCGGAGCAGGGACCCCTGGACGAGAAGACGCGGCGGCTGGTCAAGCTGGCGCTGGCAATTGGCGTCGGTTCCGAAGGCGCCGTGCATTCCTATGTCCGGAGAGCACTTGCCGAAGACATCACGGCCGCGGAACTGGACCATATCACGTTGCTTGCCATCCCGCTGGCTGGTCTTCCGGCCGCCGTCAAGGCGATGACGTGGATCGACGACCTGACCGAGGCCGGGAAGGAGTAGCACTCAGCGTCCGCCTCGGACATCTCAGTTGAGTCTTGCCCCGACCCCTCCCTCCAGGGGAGGGGCAGCAAGTGGTTGGCCGTCCGCCACCCCCAAGACCAGCCAGGACGCAGGGCAGTGAAGGCTAATTCATGTCAGCGACACAGCGACGATAATCGGCTCCGCAAAGTATTCCTGGCGTAGCGTGGCATGCGCTGTTTTTGCTGTGAGGAGAACGTTCATGGTTTACAGGGCTACGTTACCAGCGGTGCTGGCGGCGGCGTTGGCCTTTGGCACCGTGCCGGCTCTGGCCGCCACGACCAACGAGACAACTAAACACGATGTGACCGACTTCCAGCGCGCGAAGATCACCCTCGATCAGGCGATCGCGGCGGCGCAGAAGGAAAGCGGCGGCAACGCCATAGATGCCAATTTCCTGAAGATGAACGGCAAGACCGGCTACGCCGTGAGCGTACTTGCCGACAACCAGATAAAGGGACTGTGGGTCGATCCGCAATCCGGCCAGGCCACGCCGGAGACCAGGCTCACGACAGCGGAGCTTAACCAGCAGTCGCTGGACAAGGCGGACCTCTCGGGGGTGCACAACGAGAAGGCAACCCTGGCGCAGGCCATCGCGATGGCCGAGCAGCACAGCGGTGGCAAGGCGATCGATGCCGGGGTCGCCATGCACAACGATAGCGTCGCCTATAACGTCCAGACCGTGCTGAACGGCAAGCTCAGCACTACCTGGGTCAACCCGGCTACCGGCCAGATCATCTCGTAATCGCGCGCGGGGCGGTGCGGCTCCCGTGCCGCCCCGCAACGATTGCGTCCATTTCGCCGAGAAAGCGCCAGGTCGTCTCCGAGTGGAACGTCATGCCGGAACATGGCATCTTCCGTGCTTGCATATCCTCGGCAGAGGAGAAAGTGGCCGTGAGCCCGGAAAGCTGTCAGGACCATTGGGAGAAGGTTTACGCCAGCAAGCGCGAGAATGAAGTGAGCTGGTTTCAGGAAAACCCGGCGCCGTCGCTCGACCTGATTGCGGAGGCGGGCGCGGGCAAGGCGTCTGCCCTTATCGACGTTGGAGGCGGGGCATCGCGACTTGTCGATGCCTTGATAGAGAGGGGTTTTCAGGCCGTCACTGTCCTCGACATCGCAGAGAATGCACTTGCCGCTGCCATGGCACGCCTTGGCAGCCGGGCGCATTGCGTCCATTGGGTGGTTGCTGACGTAACGGCATGGCAGCCGCGGACGGCGGCGTACGAGGTTTGGCACGATCGGGCCGCTTTCCGCTTCCTAACCGAGGAACGTGCCCGTGCGGCCTATGTCGTGCGTCTCACCCAGGCCGTGAAGCCCGGCGGCTACGCCATCATCGGCACCTTTGCAGAGGATGGACCGGAGCGGTGCAGCGGATTGCCCGTGGTTCGCTACCATGGGCAAAGCCTTGCCCGCGTGTTGGGGGATGCTTTCGAGCTGGTCGAAACCCGCCGCCACGAACACAAGACACCCTGGGGCTCGGAACAACACTTCCAGTTCAGCCTGTTCCGTCGTGCTTCCACCCGCATGCGCGCTTAGGTCGGTTTCCTCATCGGTATCGTCGCCGTGGCCAGTCCCACGAACACATCGACATGCTGACCGATGCAACACGGCAATGCCCGAGCTTGCGTGTCTCCTCCAGACCATGAGGCGGTCAGAGACGCTCGCATTGCTCCCAAAACGATCTGAAACCGTCGTATCCGTCACTATGCCCCGGCGAGCACGCCGGGAAGTGCTGCGTCGCCTTCGAACCGTCCGTCGCGAAACTGCAGCAAACGGTCGAAGCGGTCGAATATCGTCTCGTCGTGCGTCACCACAAACACCGCCGCCTGCTGGTCAACGGCTATGCGCCGCAGCAGGTCCATCACCGCGCCCGCGCGCTGCGAGTCGAGTGGCGCGGTGGGTTCATCGGCGAGGATGATGCGCGGGCTGTTGGCCAGCGCGCGGGCGATGGCGACGCGTTGGGCCTCGCCACCGGACAGGGCTTCCGGCATCGCGTGCCTGCGCTTGCTAACCCCGAGGTAGTCCAGCAGCGCTTCGGCCCGTGCGCGCGCCTGGCGTGCTGGGATGCCCGCAAGCTCCATGGCCTCCGCCACATTTTCGGTGGCGTCAAGGAACGGAAGCAGGTTATGGGTCTGGAAGATGAATCCGATCTTTTCCAGCCGCAGCTTGCGCAGATCGCGGCGCAGCCAGTGCCCGTCGAAGACAGGTTCGCCGTCCAGTTGCATCCAGCCCGAGCTTGGTTCCGTGACGCAGCCGATGACGTTCAGCAGGGTGCTCTTGCCCGACCCGCTCGGTCCGCGCAACCCGACGGTCTCACCCCCGTGGACGGTAAGCTCTATATCCACCAGCGCATCAACGCGCGTGTCGCCCGCACCGTAATGCTTGCAGATGCCCCGGATTTCCACGCGCGGCTGCAGCGGGCCGCTGTCCAGAGCGTCAGCCACTGGCCAGAGCCTTCGCCGGATCGACTTTGACCGCCGCGCGCACGCCGAGCACGGAGCCAAGCAGGCAAACAGCTACCACCACACCGAACAGGATCGCGACATCGCGTGGCTCGACCAGCAGGCGACGGGGGAAAAGATCTTTGAGCCACAGGATGAGCATCAAGCCGACGGCAAATCCGGAAATTCCGAGCACCAGCGCCTCCTGGACAATCAGGCCGACGATCGTGCGGTCCGGCGCGCCGATGAGCTTGAGCGTGGCGATCGAGCGCAGCTTGTCCATGGTGAGCGTGTAGATGATCAGCGCGATGATGACCGCCGAGACGGCGATCAGAATGACCATGAACATACCGAGCTGCCGCTGCATCTTCTCGATCACGAACTTGGTCAGGTATTCCTCCTGCTGGGCCTCAGTGACAGCCGACATGTGCTTCCAGCGGTCGATCTCCTCCGCGACGTCCGCAACCGCCACGCCGTGGTGCAAGGACACGAGGACCGCGTTGATGTCCGCCGTCGTCGCCGGTTTGCGTCCTCCCGCCTGTTCGCGCCGCTGCAGCGCTGGCGGCACGGCGAACTGCAGCGATTGCGCGTCGAGCAGCGTGACCCAGGCGACCGGATCGCCGGCGGAGGTCACCATCCCTGTCGTCAGGCCCACCACAGTGAAGATTTCGCTGTAAGGGCCGAGCGGAATCCGATCGCCCGGCGTCAAGCCGGAGGAAGCATCCACAACGAGCTGGTAGTGGCTCTGCGTGAGCTCATGTCCCGAGGTGATGTTGATCGGTCCGCCGGGTCGGCCAATCTCGTAGCCTTCGAGGAAGAAGCGCAAGGGCTTGCCCCCGGCCACGGTTTGAACAGTCTGGAACGTGACGGCGCCTGCGTTTGCCACGCCAGGAATTCGGCGCACCAGATCGCGCGCGTCGCGCGGGATGCGCGAAGGCTCGGCGAATGGCCCGCGCGTGCGCGGCTGTACGACCCAGAGATCGGGGTTGGCAGCCCGCGGCAGGCGCAGCGCATCGTCCAGCGCGCCTTCGTAAATGCTCATCATGGAAATGACGACCCCGAGCAGCAAGCCAAGCCCGAGGGCGGTCAACGCAAATCGCGGCGTGTTGTGGCGCATGTCGCGGTTCGCGAGGTTCATGGCGCCGCTGCCCCGGTCACAGTCGCAGCTTGCCCGATGCGCAGCCCGGCCTGCGGCGCCAGCACGACCCCGGCGCCGTCTGGCAGGCCAGCGACGATGGGCAACCTGCCGTCCACCAGCGCCGGTCCGAAGGACACCCGTCGCTGCGCTAGTTTTCCTTGCTCAGCGGTCCATACCGTTCCTTCCTGGTCAGCGAGGCCACTCACGGCGGTCTGCGGCACCAGCACCGCGCTCGGCAGGACACCCGTGACGATGAACACCTCCGCCTGTTCGGCCAGATGGATGTCCTTCGGAATGTCCTCGACGGCGACCTCGACCAGCCGCTCCTCGTTGACCGCATCGCTTTGGATCTCGATCCGCGCGACGCGACCGGGCTGGCGTTCGCCAGGGCGGGAGCGCAGGACGATCTCCGCCCTCTGGCCAAGCTGAAGCCGTCCTGCCAACCGTTCGTCGACATAGCCAAGAACCCAGATCGTCTGCGGATCAACCAGGCTGAACACCGCTTGGCCCGGCACCGGCATGCTGCCGAGGTCCAGTTTGCGGGCCACGACCAGGGCATCGTACGGCGCGCGCAACGTGTAAATGTCCACTGTGGCCTCCGCAAATGCCGCCTGTGCCTTCGCGGCCGCCAGCGCCGCATTCGCCACGCCGAGCTCACTGCCCTTCACATCAAGGTTTGCACGCGCCACCCGCATAGCGGCGTCGGTGTTCTGCGCCTCCTCCTTCGACGCGTATCCGGAGCGGGCAAGCTCCGCACGTCGCGCGCTGACGGACTGGGTGTTGGTGAGATTGGCCTGCGCGCTCTCGATGTCCGCCTTGGCCTTGCCGACATTCGCTTCCGCCAGCGATACCCCGGCCCCGGCGATGGCTGTTTGTGCTTCAACATCGCGCGCGTTGAGCCGCGCGAGAACGGCCCCGCTCCGGACAAGGTCGCCATGATCCGCCGTGAGATCGACCAGCACTCCCGCGACCTTGAAACCCACATTGGATGCCACGCGGGCGCCGACAGTGCCGAGGCCGAAGACTTGCTCCCGGATATCCGACTGCGCCGTCGCGGTCCGCACTTCGACCGGGCGCATGAACCTGGACCAGGCAAGAAAAACGGCCCCAGCAAGTGCCAGGAGGATGAGGGTCAGCACCAATGCGGTGCGCCGCGAGGGCGGACGGAACTGACCTCGTGCTGGTGGAGCGTCAATCTGCGGTGGCGCATCCGCGAGGGGGTGCTGGTTCTGCAGCGGCCAGACCGATATCGTCATCGGACTTTGTCCCGGGTGGAGCGGTGAATGACCCGGGTCAGCGCCAGAAAGCCTCCGGCGAAGCCGAGCAGCGCGACGACATCGACCGAGAAGGGGAAATACCCAACTCCCCCGAAACCGACCCGGATCAGATCAGCGCTGTAGGAGAGCGGCGAGATGGGTGCCAGCCACCGACCCCACGGCGCTATGGCGGTAAGCGGGACGAATACGCCACTGACGAAGATCAGCGGCAGCCGGATGAGGTTGGATATCATCATCACCTGGGAGGGCGTTTCCGTGACCGGCGCCGCCACAAGGACACCGAGGGCGGAAAACGCCAGGGCTCCCAAGGAGACACCAAGGACAAGGCTGGCACAGTCCGCAACGCCCGCTCCCAGCAGGCAGACACCCAGAGCGACCGGGACCAACGAGATCACCGCGCCGAATGCCATGCCAGCCATGACGTCCCCTGCGATGATGGCCCAGATGGACGCTGGCGACGTCACCAGCCGCTCCCAGGTCCGCGCCTGCCGCTCCCATGGCGTGACGAGGGGGCCAACTGCCGAGGCGGTGAAGAACAGCGCCATCGCGACGATGCCCGGCACCATGGCGTCCGTCGGCAGGTTCCGCCCGGCAGCGAAGGCCAGGTAGAAGAACAGTGGGAAGACCACGCCGAAGCTGATGACGGGCGGCTTGAGGTAGTAGATGATCGCGTCCTTCTTCGCGACGACATAGGCGGCGTGGGCCTGCCTCACGAGTCGACCCGTCCAGCGGCTACGCGGTGAGGGCATCGACTGGCGTTCCCTTACTTGCCGCGATGGCTCGGCTGGTTATCTGGAGGAACACGTCTTCCAGGGTCGGGGCGAATGTGTTCAGCGCCGCGATGCGGATTCCTTTCGCCGCTGACCGTATGGCGATCTCTTGGGCGAGGCGGCCCGGCTCGGCCGCAAACACCCGGAACCCGTCAACCAACGGAACAACCTCCGCGGCCGCGGCGTCCGGCAGCACATCGCCCGGCGTCACGCCCGGGACGACAAACCTCACCTCGATCGACCGGCGGGATTCGATTGTGGAACGCAGCGCCTGAGGAGTGTCGACCGCAACCAGTTGCCCCTGGTTGATGATGGCAACCCGGTGGCAGAGGTCGCCTGCCTCCTCGATGTTGTGGGTGGTGAGGAACACCGTGGTGCCGCGCTCGCGGTTCATGCGCCTGATGACGTCGTGGATGGCGTGTACGCTGGCGACATCGAGACCGCTGGTCGGTTCGTCCAGGAACAGGATTTCCGGGTCCGCGATCAGTGCCATGCACAGCATCAGACGCTGCCGCAACCCTTTCGACAGTGCGCGGCCCCGCTGCTTCTCTCGGCCCAGGAGCCCAAACAGGCCCAGCAGCTCGGTGCCGCGTTCGGTGCGCCTACGGCGCCCGATGGCGTGCAGTTCCCCCATCAGCATCACGTTCTGCCAGACCGTGAGGTCGGCGTAGACATTCGCCTCCTCAGGGACCACGCCGATGTGCTCGCGTGCGGCAACCGGGTCCACGACCACATCGAACCCGGCCACGCGGGCGCTCCCTTCGCTTGGGGGCATATAGCCAGTGAGCATTCGGACGGTGGTGCTCTTGCCTGCCCCGTTCGGTCCGAGGAAGGCGAAGACTTCGCCCTGGGCGACCGCAAAGTTCACGCGGTCCACCGCTCGCCGCTTGCCGTAGCATCGGGTCAGGCCACGAGCCTCGATGATTGGCGTGCCGGTCGCGATCATGCTCTACCGCACACGATACGCGGCATGGCAGGCCACGCAGTTCTGCGTCACATTCGACAGCGCCGCGACGGCTGCCAGCGTATCGTGGCTTGCCGCGGCGCGCGTCGCGGCGGCGGCAAACTCGCTGGCCGCCGTATGCATAGACAGCCCCAGGGCGCGCATCGGCTCAGGCATGAAGAGCGCCATCATTTCATCCATCGAGTAGGCAGCCATCATTTGCGGCATCCTGCTGGGATCGGCCGACTTCGGCGGCTTGGCCGGGGGGCCTTTCGCGGTCCCGCCGTCGGCGTCTGGCTTGCAGGCGGCGGCCGCGGGGGAATCCAGCCCAAGGCGCTCTGCCGCTATCCGTGACGCGCTGGCGAGGTCGCCCGCGCTGACGGACTGGAGGATGTCATTGAGCGTCTGCATGTGGTCTCGCATGTTGCCAAGGAAGTGCGCCTCCATTTCCGGCGGAAAGCGCAATTGCTGCCGAGCGTCGGCAGTCGACATGAGAGGGTGGCCTAAATGCCCTGGCGGGCTGGCATTTTGTGCGCTCGCGGCAGTGGCGAAGGCGCACAGCGTGGCGACGGCGGCTAGCATGGCAGTCCGTGGCATCGTGTCGCTCCTGGCTGGTGGCCTTCACGAAGGATACAGGGAGATCCGCGATCCACGTATGATTTCAATCATGCGGCGGCAAATAGGCCCGCTGGCTGGCAGGCCATTGCAACGGCTCGAAATTGCCACCCGCGCCCAGCGGCGCGCCATGACGGATCGGTTGCCCCTTTGGGCGGGTGGCACGCCGACGCCACAGCTCCCTCGGAACCGGGTGAGATGAAGGCTTCTCTGCCGGTTTCAGGCTGGCACCGCGGCCGAGCCCATCGTATGAGTTAAATCATATAATCGCCGTCCGTTCATGAGGGCTGGTGCGGTGTCACGCGTCGCAGAGCATGAGATGTGGCCGGGATTGCCGGGCACCATGAAAGTGCGACTCCGGCGCCTGGATTCCGGTGAGGCGCTGTTCCGGCAAGGCAGGCCGGTCGTGGCGCTCTACCGGGTCCGAACTGGCCGCATCCGGCTGGTGCGCCACCTCGAGGACGGGGCGTTCGTGATCGTCCATGTTGCCCGTGCCGGGGACACTTTCGCCGAAGCCAGCGCCTTTGCTGGTGAGTACCATTGCGACGCGGTGGCGGAGGTGCCTACGGAAGTCGCTTCGGTCCCGAAGGGCGACTTCCTGGCGGTTCTGGCATCGGACAAGGAAGCCAGCCTCAGCTTTGCCCGGCTGCTGGCTGCACAGGTCCGGGACCTAAGGGCGCGTGCCGAGTTGCGCGGCATCCGCTCGGCGCCCGAGCGCATCATGGCTTGGCTGCGGATGCGGGCTGTCGGCAACCCGCCTGTTGCCGTGATCGACAGGACCTGGACAGAGATCGCTGTCGAACTCGACCTCACCAGGGAGGTCGTCTATCGGGTGCTCGCCTTGCTTGAACGCGACGGCAGGATCGTCCGGCGTGACGGCACAGTGGTTCTTGGAGGGTAGGTGCCTGTCAGGCGGCCAGAGTGGCGGCATCCCCCCTCAGGTCGCCTTCGACGGCGACGCAAACTGATCGAAAGCTTCGAGAGCCTTCGCCCCGTACATCACGCTCGGACCAGCACCCATGTAGATCGCAATGCCAATCGTCTCGAGAATTTCCTCACGCGAGGCACCCTGTTTCAGGGCGGCTTCCGCATGGAAGGCGATACACGGGTCGCATCGGGTCGCCACGCCGATGCCGAGTGACAAAAGCTCCTTCGTCTTGGTGTCCAGCGCGTTCGCTCTCAGTGCGGCCTGAGCTGTCGACGAAAACCCCTTCATGACATCTGAAATCCCGGCGCGTAAATCCTTCAGCTGCGTGGCGTAAGCACGCGTCATCTCGGCCCAATCGTTCAGCATATTAATTCTCCTGTCAGGTGCGCGGGGTGGGGCAGGTGCGGATGCCCAGCAAGGCATAGGCTGGGCAGAACGAGACGGCCGAGGTCAGGAGCGGCACGACGCCGATCCAGGCCCAACCGGGGCCGCTGGTGAGCGCCCAGGCGACCAGCGCGATGCCGACCACCGCACGCAACAACCGGTCGATCAGGCCGATGTTTTTTGTCATTTCAGCTCTCCTTGTCCGAATTCCGCCCATCGGCAGGCGGGCGGACGCGCTTACAGCTTGATTATATATACGTGATTGCGTATCTTCGCAATCATGAAAATAAAGCCCGATGCGATGGAGGCTGCGGCGGATCAGGCGAGCGAGCTGCTCAAATCGCTGGCTAACCGGAACCGCCTGCTTATCCTCTGCCAGTTGGTCGACGGCGAACGCTCGGTCGGCGAACTGGCGGCGTTCCTCGGCGCGCGTGACTCCACCGTCTCCCAGCACCTGGCGCTGTTGCGCAAGGACGGCTTAGTACGAGCGCGGCGAGAGGCACAGACGATTTACTACTCGATCGCATCCAGCCCGGCGCAGCGGGTGCTGGAAACGCTGTTCGCAGTCTACTGCGCACCCACACCAATGTGCGGCGATCCCGCCCCCTTAGCCAAGGCGAAGCCGCCGGCCCGGCAGCGGCGCACCGCCTAACGAGATCTTCGTGGAGGCCAACGATGTTCTGGAGGAAGACCATGCCCACAAACGTAATTGAACTTCAGCCCTCCGAGGTCAGTGCCCGACTGGCGCGCGGGGAAATCATCCTGGTCGATGTGCGCGAGCCGAACGAGACGGCGGCCGAAAGTATTCCCGGGGCACTCCTGATGCCGCTCTCGCGGTTCGATCCGGCGGCCCTGCCGAAGGGCGAGGTCGTGTTGACCTGCCTCGGCGGGAAACGCTCGGCGTTGGCGCTGGCACAGTGCCAAAAGGCCGGGGTCGCGGTGAAGACGCATATGCGAGGCGGGCTGACCGCATGGAAAGCCGCCGGATTGCCAACCACACGCTGACGGGGACAACCATGTACAAGCTGCTCTCCATTGCCAGCGCGCTGGTCGCACTGACCGTATCGGCACACGCGCAGACCGCATTCACCGTCGCCTTGCGGCCATTGGCCGACGAAAAGGCCGTCTTCGCGACCGTGGAGAGCCAGAACGTCGTGCCGGCACGGGCGCGGATCGGCGGAAC
>CAIMEK010000204.1 GCA_903839965.1 uncultured Acetobacteraceae bacterium
CGCTGAATGGCTGATTGAGAAGAACGGCCACGCCAGCCCCAACCTCGCCCGAGCCAACTGGAACCAGGCAATGCTCAACGCCGCCGCTTAAGCTCAACCTTGTGTCCAAAGAACCGGGCGCGGTACAGACAGGACACCCGCAACAGGATATGTCCGTCGTCGACGAACACTGTCGCGGCTTCGCCGGTTCTACGCTCATGAAACACCGTGCCACGCACCACCGCCTTGTCGGTCGGCTGCGACGGTTCGCGATCCGCGGTGATCCAGCCGACGAAGGAGCGATGCGGCCATTTGCTGGCGAGTGCGTAGAGCGCCATCGCCGGCCCGCCGACGCCGGCGGTGACGTTCATGAACCCGCTCAGCGCGCCGGCCGCGATGGCCCCGCCTTTGCCGGAGAACACGACCGTCCGCTGCAACAACCGCACCGCGGCAAGCGCCGCCAGCACAAGGCCGCCGATCCCCACCATCAGCACGGCCGGCGACAGGAGCCGGGCCACGAACTGGCCCACCGGCACGAAGCACAGGGCCGGAACCGCCAGCAGCAGCACGCGCCGGAGGTCGACCTGCCGCCAGGTCTGCGCGAGCACCGCCAGGTTGGTGATCAGGCTCAGCAAATTGGCCAGCAGCACGCCGGTGATCGGCCCGCTCGCCAGCACCAGCAACGGCGCGCTCACCAGCGCAAAGCCAAGGCCGGTAATGCGCTGGGTCGCAGCTGCCAGAACCACGCTCAGCATCATGCCGAGCATCGCCCAGAGGCTCACGCCCGCGAGCCCCTCACAGCGTTCCCGCGACAGCGAGCGTCATTGGGGAAGCACCGCGATACTCGGCCATGCCAAGTCGTCCCAGGCCGGGCAGCTTGATCGCGGGCCGGCGCAGGTCGAAACCGACGACCGATCCGAGGATATTGACCTCGATGCCTTCCACCCAACCAACAGTTAGTCCGGCGTAGCCGCCGAGCGCCAGCCTTACCCCGGTTCCGGACGGCGTCAGCCGCAGCCATCGTCCATCGTCCGGGTAGTCCTTGCCAATCGCTGTCGGCGGCAGCGAAATGCGGATTTCCGGCACGGCGTCCAGCACCGCGGCGACGAAGGTGTTGGAGTTCGGGCCGGGCCAGGCCCGGTAGGTCCCCCGGTTGCGCCGGGCGAACGCGGCAATGGCTGACTGCATCCGCGGAATGAGGGCCGCGGCGGCGGGGCCTTCGGCCGCAAAGACGACCTCCGGGATGCGCCCGAACCAACGCCCGTCGGGTTCAAATCCGTTGACGCGGATCGTTTCGCTCCATGCGGTGTAGTCGTAGCGCGTATAGTCCGCCGCCCCTTCCTCCTTGAGAACAATCCAGCAATGGACGGCGAAGATGCCGCGCCACCGCACGGTCCGGGCGGCGAACACCCGCACCGCGGCGCCCGGATGCTGCGCCGCCGGCGGCAGCAGCCCGGCGCTGGAGCGATCGGCGGTGCGCCAGCCCTCGCCGACGCCCTGCGCATAGAAGCGCGCGGCCGAAATGCCGATGGGCAGCAGCAAGGTCAGGGCAAACACCAGCATGCCGGCTCTGATGATGGACACCATGCCGCATCATAGCAGGTGTGCCGTCACCCTCCGCAATCGCCGGATCGAGCGGAAATCGACCTGTTTGCGCAGCCGTCCGCTCGCTCAGGCGGCCCGTTCTCCCTCGCCCGTCCTGGCCTCCGGCGAGACGAGTTTGCGATGGCCGCGTCGTGCGGGGTCTGCCCTGGCATCGAGGAAACCCTGCACCTCGCTCGCGGGCATCGGCCTGCCGAGCAGGAATCCCTGCAACTCGGCGCAGCCCTGCTCGCGCAGCAAAGCCAATTGCCGTTCGCTCTCCACACCCTCCGCCGTGACCCCAAGGTCCATCCGGCTGCCCATCGCCAGCACGGCCTCGACAATCGCGCGTGCCCCGAAATCCTGTTCCTGCGCGCGCACGAAGGATTTGTCGATTTTGATTCTGTCGACCGGAAGGCTGCGCAGGTAGCTGAGGCTCGAGTAGCCCGTGCCGAAATCATCCAGGGCGATGGTGACGCCAAGCTCCTTGAGCCCGCGCAAGATGCCCAGCGCCAGCTCGCTATCCTTGATCAGCACGCCCTCGGTCACCTCCAGTTCCAGCAGCCCGGCCGGCAATCCGGCGCGCGCGAGCGCCCGCGACACCTGCGCCATCAGGCCATCATCCGCGAACTGGGCCGGCGACAGGTTCACCGCCAACCGGCACGCCGGCTGCCACATCGCGGCCAACCGGCAGGCTTGCTCCAGCACCCTGCGCTCGATCGGCACGAGCAGGCCGCATTTCTCGGCCAGCGGGAGGAAGACGCCCGGCGGCACGTATCCGCGAGTCGGATGCGGCCAGCGGACGAGTGCCTCGAAGCCGACGACCCGAAGCGCATCCGCGGCAAATTGCGGCTGGAAGTGGGTCTCCAACGCGTCCTGCTCGACCGCCTGCCGAAGCTCACGTTCCAGCGTCTGCCGCTCCCGCATGGATCGATCCATCGACGCCTCGAAACGCCGAAAACCGCCCTTCCCCTCCGCCTTGGCCCGATGCAACGCGTTGTCGGCATTCTTGACCAAAGCGCGGCCATCGGCGCCATCGTCCGGATATACCGCAAAGCCGATGCTGCTGCGGACCGTCGAAACATAGCCGCCAGGATCGACCGGAACCGGCAGTTCATCGAGCAGGCGCCGCGCAATCTCCTCCGCCATGTCGGGCCCGGGCAGGTTGCGGGCCAGGATCGCAAATTCATCGCCGCCGGTTCGCGCCACGGTGTCGCCCGGCCGGACCAGCGAGCCCAGCCGTTCGGCAAAACGCGACAGCACCAGGTCGCCGGCGTCCTGGCCCATCGTGTCGTTGACAACCTTGAAATCATCGAGGTCGAGGCAGAGCAAGGCAAGATGACCACCTTCCCGCTGCACGCGTTCCAGCGCCTCGGTCATCCGCTCGAGCAGCAGCAGACGATTGGGCAATCCGGTCAGCACGTCGTGACGGGCGAGATGATTGATGTGCGCCTCGGCAAGTTGGCGTTCGGTGACGTCGGTGCAGGTCGCGACGACGCCGCCGAACGACGTGGGACGGTTCTCCACCTCGATGATCTTGTCATCCTTGTGGACCAGCCGTGTGAATGCCCCGGGCCCGGCGGACCGACCGTGGGTCGGCAGCAGTTGCCTCACCTCGTCCGGATGTCCGAGCAACTCGATGGCCCTGCCGTTCATCACCGGGGTCCGGCCGTTCGCATCGACCATCACGATGCCCTGGCTGATGTTCTCCAGCGCCAGCCGAAGCAGGCGTTTCGAGGTGATCCAACGTCGCCGGAGGGTGATCCAGAGCCCGCCGAACAGCAGCACGATCCCGGTGGCGATGCCTCCGATCAGGATCGAGCGGGCACGCGCGTGCCGGTAGGTATCGAAGACCTGTGCCTCATCGAGGCCGACCATCACCACGAGCGGCAGGTTGCGCAGCCGGCGAAAGCTCGCCACGCGCTCGACCCCGTCGAAGCGGTTCGTGGACCAGAAATGCCCCTCCCGGTTGGGTCCCGCCATCGCAGCGCTGAAAGTGCGGCCAAGATCGACGCCGACAGCACCGCCAAGCCAGGGGCCGCGCGCGCGGACAATCCCGTCGGTTCCGGCAAGCACGACCGTGCCCTGCCCGGGTTCCAGGCTCCCGTAAAAGCCCGACAGTTCCTGGCAGTCCATGGACACGAGCGCCACGCCGGCGAAGCTGCCGTCGGCAAGCAACAGCTTGCGGGTGAACTGCACCATCCACGTGCCGGTGCCGCGGCCAACCACGGGCTTGCCGATGAACAGGTCGTCCCGGCCGGGGTCGAGATGGAAGCGGTAGAATTCGCCATCGGAAACGTCGGTGCGCCCGGCCACCACGCCACCCATCGCAAAGCCGCTGGCGAATCCGTCCCGGGTGATGATCCCCGGCTGCACCGTGAGGCGGTCCGGCCGCATCTGCCGTCGCTGCCAGGCGAGCAGGTCGGCCGCCCGCGGAGTGGCGGCATAATGGCTTCGCATCGCCAGCAGGATCTGATCGACGGCGGCAATGATGCGTTCCGCGTTCGCCTCATAGGCGCGCGCCAGGTTGCCGGTGTCGCGCACCGCCGAGAGTTCCGCGGCTGTGTATTGCTGCGACAGCAGCATCGCAAGGCTGACCCAGATCACCACGATGAAGCCCGCCACCGCGGCGCCTTCGGGCAGCACCGTGAGTGCCTTGCGGACCGCATTGGCATGCGTCATGCCGTCGCCCCGTCCGGGCTGCTGGGCGAAGGTTCAAATCGCCCGTCAGGGCGAATGCGGCCCCAGATCCCGGCGTCGGCAGGAGGCAAGTTGGAATTTCCCGGCATGCCGGGCTGACTATGAGTGCGGAGAGTCAATGAGAGGTTACGCAGCCCCGGGGCTTCGCCACCGCGTCGGCCCGTCTGCCCGGCCGGCCGCCAACCGCCGCGGCCCGTTGAAAGCCGCCTTGCTTTGCGCCTAACCTGCCGCCCGAACCGGGCCATGCGGACTTGCGCCGTGCCCGGCATGTCCCGCCAGGAGGAAATGATGGCACGGTGGCTGAAGCGCGGCGTCGATGGAGCTGTCGTTGCCGATCTGGACCGCAAGATCCGGGAAACGGTCGAAGGCATCCTGGCCGATATCGCGGCGCGCGGCGACACGGCGGTGCGCGAGCTCTCCGTCCGGTTCGACAACTGGGACCGTAGTGACTATCGCCTGACCGACGCGGAAATCCGCGACTGCCTGAGCCAATTGTCCAGGCGCAACATAGAGGACATCCGCTTCGCCCAGGAACAGGTACGGAATTTCGCGCAACATCAGCGCGCGGCCCTGCGCGATATCGAAGTGGAAACCATGCCGGGGGTCGTTCTCGGCCACAAGAACATCCCGGTCAATTCGATCGGCTGTTACGTGCCGGGCGGGAAATACCCGATGCTGGCTTCGGCCCACATGTCCGTGGTCACCGCCAAGGTGGCCGGGGTGCACCGCATCGCCACCTGTGCGCCGCCCTACCAGGGACGCCCCGCGGCGGCGATCGTCGCGGCCCAGTACCTCGCCGGGGCGGACGAAATCTACTGCCTCGGCGGCGTGCAGGCGGTGGGCGCACTGGCCCTCGGCACGGCCAGCATCGCCGCGGTCGACATGCTGGTCGGGCCGGGCAACGCCTACGTGGCCGAGGCCAAGCGCCAGCTTTTCGGCCGCGTCGGCATCGACCTGTTCGCCGGTCCGACGGAAACCCTCGTCATCGCCGACGACAGCGTGGACGGCGAACTCTGCGCCACCGACCTGCTCGGCCAGGCCGAGCACGGGCCGGATTCGCCGGCGGTGCTGCTGACCACCTCCGAGCCGCTGGCCCGCGCTACCATGGCGGAGGTCGAACGGCTGCTGACCTGCCTGCCCACGGGCAAGGTCGCGCGCCAGGCCTGGGAGAAATACGGCGAGGTCATCGTCTGCGACAGCGACGAGGAAATGGTCGCCGAGGCCGACCGCATCGCCTCGGAGCATGTGCAGGTGATGACGCGCGATCCGGACTTCTTCCTGGAGCGCATGACCAACTACGGCTCGCTGTTCCTGGGCGCGCGGACCAACGTCGCTTTCGGCGACAAGGTGATCGGCACCAACCACACGCTACCCACCCGCAAGGCCGCCCGCTACACCGGCGGCCTGTGGGTTGGCAAATTCCTCAAGACCTGCACCTACCAGAAGGTCACGACCGATGAAGCCGCGGCCTTGATCGGCGCCTATTGCTCGCGTCTGTGCGCGCTCGAGGGTTTCGCCGCGCATGGCGAACAGGCGAACATCCGGGTTCGCCGCTATGGCGGGCGCAACGTGCCGTACGCCGGAACGGTGGAGTAGCCCACCTCGCCGACCCGGGCAGCAAGGGGAACATGCCATGAGCCTTTCGCAAACGATTCAGGTGTTCGAGGCATTCGACAGCGGCCATGCGTCGGGCCAGACCGTCGTCGAGATGTTCGCGAGCTATCCCGGCGTCGAGGTTGCCGTCACCACGATTTCCGGCGCCAAGGGATCGACCGACTTCGTCAAGATCGTTGTGCCGGGCAGCCACGGCCGGCTTGCCCGCGGGAAAGCGCCCACGCTCGGCGTGGTCGGACGGCTGGGCGGCATCGGCGCCCGGCCGAGCCGGATCGGGCTGGTCTCCGATGGCGACGGCGCCATCGCGGCGGTTGCCGCGGCCTTGAAGCTGGCCCACATGCAGACCCAGGGCGATGGCCTGCCGGGCGACGTGATCCTGTGTACCCATGTCTGCCCGAACGCGCCGACGCGGGCACACGAGCCGGTCGATTTCATGGACTCGCCGGTCGAAACCGAGGCCATGAACGCCCACGAAGTGGTGCCGGAAATGGACGCGGTGCTGTCGATCGACACCACCAAGGGCAACCGTATCCTCAACCACAAGGGCTATGCCATCTCGCCCACGGTGAAGCAGGGCTACATCCTGCGGGTTGCCGACGACCTCGTCAGGATCATGGAAATGACCAGCGGGCGGGCGGCCGTCACCTTCCCCATCACCACCCAGGACATCACCCCTTACGGCAACGGCGTCTACCATCTCAACAGCATCCTGCAGCCCTCGATCGCGACCACGGCGCCGGTCGTCGGGGTGGCGCTGTGCACCGAGAGCGTCGTGCCGGGATGCGGCACGGGCGCCAGCCACGAGATCGACATCGCCTTGGCGGTACGCTTCGCCATCGAGGTTGCCAAGGAATTCACCCGCGGCACCTGCAGCTTCTACGACGCGGCGGAATACGAGCGGCTCATTCAGTTGTATGGCTCGCTGGCGCATCTGCAGCGCCGTCAGCCGGCGATCGGGGCATGACCATGCGCGCACGCAAGCTGGGCACCATCACCATCGGCCAGGCGCCAAGACCCGACATCACCCCCATTCTCGACGCCGCCATCGGCCCCGAGGTGGCGCGGCTGCACGTTGGCCTGCTCGACGGCCTGGACCGCGACGAAATCGCCGCGCGGTTCACGCCGCTGGCAGGCAGGGCGGTGCTGATCACCCGGCTGCTGGACGGCACCTCGCTCAACATCGACAAGCAGGCGGCGGAAGCGGCCGCCCGCAGCAAGGTCGGCGAACTGGAGGAGCGCGGCTGCACCACGATTCTGCTGCTGTGCACCGGCCAGTTCGCCCACCTGACCTGCCGGCAGGCCTGGCTCGTCGAGCCGGACCACATCGTTCCGCCAGCGGTGGCCGCGCTGGCGGAGGGTCGCCAGGTCGGCATCGTGGTTCCGCTGGCCTCGCAAATCGACAGCGAGTCCGGCAAATGGGCCGGCCTGTCGCGCCCGCCGCTATACGCCGTCGCCTCGCCCTATGCCGGGGACGACGCCGCGCTCACCGAGGCGGCGCGAACCCTGAGCGTCCGAGGGGCCGATCTGCTGGTGATGGATTGCATGGGCTTCGTCGAGCGCCACCGCAAGGTGGCAGCCGAGAGTGCCGACCGCCCGGTGATCCTGTCGAATGCGCTGATCGCCAAACTGACGTCGGAAGTGCTGTGATGGACCTCCTGCTGCTCAGCAACTCGCGCAGTCCCGACGGCGGCTATCTCAACCATGCGCTCGAGGCGATCGCCGCCATCGCCGCCGGCCGCACGCGCGCGCTGTTCGTCCCCTTCGCCAGCGTCACCGCCGGATGGAACGAATTCACCGCCCGCGTCCAGGATGCCATCGCCGGCACCGGCATCGTCCTCGACCCCGTGCATGCCTGCGACGACCCGATTGCCGCCGTCGCCACCGCCGAAATGATCTTCGTGGGCGGCGGCAACACCTTCAACCTGCTCGCCGAGTGCCGGCGACGCGAACTGCTGGCGCCGATCGCCGCGCGGGTTCGCGCCGGGGCGCCGTTCGTCGGCTGGAGCGCCGGCGCCAACCTGGCCTGCGCAACCATTTGCACCACCAACGACATGCCGATCGTCGATCCCCGCGGCTTCGATGCGCTCGGGTTGGTGGACCTGCAGATCAATCCGCACTTCACCGACGCCATGCCGCCCGGGCACCGCGGCGAAACGCGCCGGCAGCGGCTCGCCGAATACCTGGTGGCCAATCCCACGGCCATGGTCATCGGCCTCCCGGAAGGCGACTGGCTCAGGGTCGCGAACGGCGAGGTCGTTCTGGCAGGCCCCCATCCGGCGTTCGTCTTTCGCGCCGGACGGGAACCCGTCGAATTGGTGGCGGGAAGACTTTCCCTCCCCTCGCCATAACGGCGCGATCAGGCTCCCTGCAAGGCACGATAGCCGGCAAGGATCTCGTCGGCGACCCAACTGGTGCGGGCCGCGCTCGCCGGATCGCCCGGACAGCGCCCGAGGCCGTTCAGTTCGTCCACGATGGTCTGGATGAACGGCTGCGCCACGTGCGGCGGATTGGGAATGTCCGCGTGCTCCTCGCCGGCGGCGGTGACCAGCGTGAGCGGGTGGTCGGTAAAGAATTCCATGGCGATGCGCCCGCCCGTGCCGAGCACCTCCACCTCGTCATGATCGGTCGCCCCGACATGGCACCACGAGCCCGACCCCAGCACGCCGCCGCCATGCCGCCAGCTCGCGGTCACCGTGTCCTCGACCGCATAAAGTCCGCGGCGGTTGGCCGCGATGCCGCGCACCTCGGCGATCGGACCGAACCAGAAGTCCAGCATGTCGAAGCAGTGAACGCCCATGTCGAGGAACTTGCCGCCCCCGGCCACCTCGGGACGCAGCCGCCAGGGCAGCGTCGCGGGCGCAAGGTCCTCCTGCGCCGGCGGTTGGTGCTGCACCACCCGCACCGCCAGCACCTCGCCGATGCGCCCCTCGTCCAGCCACTGCTTCACCCGCACGAAGCGCTCCATCGCGCGCCGGTAATACGCGACAAACAGACGCACGCCGTGCTGCGAGCACGCCTCGATGATTTGCCCGCACTCGCCGAACCGCATGGCCATCGGCTTCTCGACATAGACATGCTTGCCGGCCCGGGCCGCCTGCAGGGCGAACGGCTTGTGCCAGGCCGGCGGCGTGGCGATGTAGACGGCATCGATGTCGCCATCGGCGAACAACGCCTCCGGGCTGTCATACACCCGGGGGATGTTGTGCCTCCGGGCGTAGGATCGCGTCATGGCTGCGTCCGCGCTCGTCACCGCCAGCAGGGATGAGTGGTCGGCCTTGTAAAGGCCGGGGCCGCTCTTGACCTCGGTCACCTGTCCGCAGCCGATCATTCCCCACCGGATGGTCTTCACGCCCGGCTGCCCTTCGCCAGCAGCGAGGCCCGCACCTTCATCACGATCTTGCGGATCGCCAGTGGTCCATCCACCTGGCAGGCCGGACGATGGACGTCGGCCGGGAACATGATGGCGAAGTCCCCGGGCACCATGTCCACAAAGGATTCATTCTCCGCTGCCCGATAGAACAGCAGGTCGCGGTCGGCCAGATGGTCCTCGCTGACCGCATTCTTGCCGGTGTCGTCGGCGAACCCGATCCTTTCCCGTCCGACCAGCAGGAAATGCACGTCAATATACGTGCTGTGGATTTCCGGTTTCGTGTCGGCCAGCGCCCTGGTGGTCGGTTCCACCAACTGGACGTAGATGTCCTTGCCCTGCACATCGTAGTTGCCACACGGCAAGGCCGCGAAGTCGGTGGACTTCAGGTGGCGCAATGCCGTTTGCAGGGGGACGGGCAGCCAGGAAAACATCTCTTCCGCATGCCGGATGTTACCGAATATCATCGTTCTCTCCCGCTGATTGCCTGTCGTGTCAGGTCCACCGGCTCGCTCACGGCCGGGTGATCCGGGGCAGGCTCGATAACCGGCCGTCGGAAGTCAACCCCTCCCGTGCCGCCCGCCGAGGCACAGGCATGCCCGCCATGTTGCCGATGCAGCGACCTTGGCCTAGGTTTGCGCCCACCAAATCGCCCTGTGATATATATAGCCGGGCTGCCAGGTCCAACCATAGATGATTTAGCTGGATGTATCCAATCAACGATATTGCCGCCTACACGGAGTGGACGCGCCAGTACAACGTTCTTTCAGCGGCGGGGCGTGAAGTCATCCGCGGGCTGGTGGAAGGCATGACCGGGCGGCCGCTGTTTACGGTCGTGGTGCCGACCTCGCGCGATTCCGCCGACGATCTGCAGCGGACATTGGCAAGCCTGCAAACCCAGCTTTACCCGCATTGGGAGGTCATCGCCGAGGCCGGCGAGGCAAGCGGCCTGTTCAATTCCGCCCTCGAACGGGCACGGGGAGAGTTCATCCTGCCGCTGCCCCCGGGCAGCGTACTGTCCGAACGGGCGCTCTATGACCTGGCGGCGGCCGCGGTGCAAGGCGGCGAACCCGACCTGGTTTTCGCCGACGAGGATCGGCTCGACGCCGCCGGTCAGCGGTGTTCGCCGCACTTCAAGACCGCCTGGGACCCCGACCTCATGCTGGCCCGCGACGCGGTCGGGCTGCCGGCCGCCATCCGCACCAGCACCGCCAAGGGGTTGGGCGGCATGCGCCCGGGACTCGGCATCGAGATGGCGCTGTACGACCTCGTCCTGCGCCTCGGCGACGCCGTTCTGCCCAGTCGCATCCAGCATGTCCCCCTGGTGCTGTGCCACCGGCCGCCCCCCCCCGCGGCCGGCGCCGAGGGGGCCGAACAGCGACGCGAAATTGTCCGGCGCCAGCTCGCCCGCCGGGGCGAGACTATCGAAGTGCGGCCCGCCCCGCTCATGCCGGACTGCAACCGGATCGTCTGGCCCATCCCCGCCCCGGCGCCCCTGGCATCCATCATCGTGCCGACCCGCGACGGCGGCGACCGGCTCGGCCGCTGCCTGGACGGCATTCTGACGCGCACGGGCTATTCGCCGTTGGAAGTGATCATCGTCGACAACGGCAGCGAACAGCCGGCGACCCTGGATATTCTCCGGGCCGCAGTCCTTGACGAGCGTGTGCGAGTCCTTCCATGGCCAAGGCCATTCAATTATTCCGAGATCAACAATGCTGCCGTCGAACATGCCAACGGCGAAGTCATCGTGCTGCTCAACGACGACACCGACATCATCGGCGCGGAATGGCTGAGGGAACTCGTTTCCCAGGCCATCCGGCCTGAGATCGGTGCCGTCGGCGCCAAACTGCTTTATCCCGACGGCAGGGTACAGCATTGCGGCATGGTGCTCGGCCCCGGCGACGCCCTGGTGCACCTGCTTCGCATGGCGGGGCGGTCCGATCCTGGGCCCAATGGCGAGTTGGCCCTGGCGCGCACGGTTTCGGCGGTCACCGGAGCCTGCGTGGCCTTGCGAAAGGCCGTCTACCTCGAAGCGGGCGGATTGAACGACATCGATTTCAAGGTGGAATTCAACGACGTCGATCTCTGCCTCCGCCTCGCCGATTTCGGCTACCGCACGCTCTGCACGCCGTTCGCCGAACTGTTCCACCTGGAGTCCGACACCCGCGGCCGCGAGGACACGCCCGCCAAGCTCGAGGTCCGGCGCCGTGAGCGGGCGGCGTTCCAGCGGCTTTGGGAGCCGGTGGTGAACAACGACCCGTACCACAACCCGAATGTGGTCTTCGGGTGGGACGATGTGCGCTTCGCCGCGCCGCCGCGGCCCACGCGCCGGCGCAGCCCCGTGCCAGCCAGCCGGGCGGCAATGGATCAGGCGCCCGCGCGCGCATGGGCCGTGCTCCGCGACCGGTCCATGCGGCAGGTCGTCGATGCGCGAACGGATGTGGCCGAGGCGCGCATGGACGCGGCCGAGGCGCGCATGGACGCGGCCGCAGCGCGGGTGGCGCAGGCCGCGGCGCAAAACCGGGCCGCGGCGGCCGAAGCCGAGGCGACGAAGGTGGCCCGCAGCTACGCGGAGTTATTCACGCTGCACGAGGCCACGCTGTCGTCCACCTCGTGGCGGATCACCATGCCACTGCGTCGCCTGGGCAAGGCCGTCGCGTGGGCCAGGCAACGCCTGGGTTGAGCGCGGGCCGCTTGCTGCCATTAGCGGCCCGCCTATATAAGGAGGTTCGCATGAATGATGAGGTCAGCGTGTCCGACTCACCCTCGCTTTCGATCCTCTATGGCCGTGGCGAAATGCCGGTCGCGCTGCCCAAGGGTGCCTCGGCCCAGGTGATCCGCAAGCCCAAAATGGCCAAGCTCGCCTCCCCGGCCGCCGCCATCGCGGCAGCGTTGTCCGCGCCGGTCGGCTCGCCCGGGCTGGCCGAACTGGCCCGCGGGCGGCGCAACGCCTGCATCCTGATCTGCGACATCACCCGGCCGGTTCCGAACCGCCTGTTCCTGCGCCCGATGATCGAGATCCTGATGGCCTCGGGCATCCCGCTGGCGAACATTTCCATCCTGGTGGCCACCGGCCTGCACCGGCCCAACGAGGGCAAGGAGCTGGAGGAACTGGTCGGCGATCCGTGGGTGATGGCGAACGTGAGCGTCGCCAATCATTTCGCCAACAACGACGAGGATCATGTCGACCTGGGCGTAACGGCGACGCGCGGCACGCCGGTCACCGTGGACCGTCGCTTTCTCGAGGCCGATCTTCGGATCGCCACCGGGCTGATCGAGCCGCATTTCATGGCGGGCTGGTCGGGCGGGCGGAAGGTGGTGGCGCCGGGCGTGTGCGGGCAGCGGACGATCCGCACGTTCCATTCGGCCCGCTTCATGGAAGACCCGCTGGCCGTGCAATGCAACCTGGCCGGCAATCCGCTGCACGAGGAGCAACTGCAAATCGTGCGCCGGATCGGCGACATCTACGCGCTGAACACGGTGGTCGACGAAGCGCGCGACCTGGTGTTCGTGAATTTCGGCGAGATCATCGCCAGCCATCTCGCGGCCGTCGACTTCGTTGCCGGTTCGGCTCAGGTGGCGGTGTCGCGGCGGTTCAGCACGATCGTCACCTCCTCGGCCGGCTATCCGCTCGACAAGACCTACTACCAAACGGTCAAGGGGATGGTCACGCCGATGGACATCCTGGAACCGGGCGGCACGCTGATCATCGCGTCGGAATGCTCGGAGGGGTTCGGGTCGCGGGAATTCCGCGCCGCCCAGACCCGCCTGGTGGAGCTGGGTCCGGAGCGCTTCCTGGCGACCCTCACCGCGAAAACCTTCGCCGACATCGACGAGTGGCAGACGGAAATGCAGCTCAAGCCAATGCGGGTGGCGCGGGTGCAGCTTTACACCACCGGGCTGGACGCCGAGGAACGCCGCGTGACGGCGGTGGAAATCGTCCCCTCGCTGGACGAGGCGATCGCGCAAAGTATCGCGCGGCACGGCGATTCCACGATCGCGGTCATTCCGGAAGGTCCCTACGTCGTTCCGGTCTACGCCGCAGCCTGACCATGCGGCTGGTCCATCTGGACGCGGTCGGCGGCGTGGCCGGCGACATGTTCGTGGCCGCCATGCTGGATGCGCTTCCGCATTTGCAGGCGCGGGTGCTGGCGGATGTGCGCGCCGTGCTGCCGGCGGCCGCCGGCACGGTGGACCTGCTGGAAGGAACCAGCAGCGCGATCCGGGTCCTGCGCTTCAAGGTCGACGTTCCCCATCTGCACCATCACGCCCAGCACGCCACCGGAAGCTACACGCATCTCGCCGAGCGGATCGCGACGGCGGATCTGGCGGATGGCACGGCGCGTCATGCCGGCGCGATCCTGCGCATCCTCGGCGAAGCCGAGTCGCGGATTCACGATGTTCCGTTGGCTGACGTCCATTTTCACGAAATCGCCGGATGGGATTCGCTGGCCGACGTCGTGGGCGCCGGCAGCATTCTCGCCGCTCTCGGCGATGCCGTCTGGACGGTCTCGGACCTGCCGCGCGGCGGCGGCATGGTGCGCACCCAGCACGGCATGCTGCCGGTTCCGGCGCCGGCCACCGCCGCCATCCTCACCGGCTTCGCGTGGCGCGACGACGGCGTTGGCGGCGAACGCGTGACGCCGACCGGAGCCGCGATCCTGCGCCATCTCGCACCCGCCCCGCAGGGCGGCGGAACGCATCGTCTGGTGGCGGTGGGCACCGGCGCGGGAACCCGCGACCTGCCCGGCATGCCCAACATCCTGCGCGCGCTGGTCTTCGAGGATGGGGCGGGAGAGAGCCTCGGCGACCGGGTGGCGGTGCTCTCGTTCGACATCGACGACATGACCGGGGAGGAACTCGCTGACGCCGCCGAGCGAATCCGGCAGTGCCCCGGCGTGCTCGACGTGTCGATGAGCCCCGCGATGGGCAAGAAAGGCCGCCCGTTGACCTCGCTGCGCGTGCTGGCGCGCGAAGCTGCGTTGCCCGCGGCGCGAACTTTTTGCCTCCAGCAGACCACGACCCTTGGGCTGCGTTGGCGGATCGAGGAGCGCGTCGTGCTCGCCCGTGAGGAACGCAACAGCGCCGCCGGCCCGCGCGTGAAGGCAGCGCGGCGGCCGGATGGCAGCGTGACGGTGAAGGCGGAGAGCGACGATCTGGGCCAGGCGCGCGATCTCGCTGATCGGCGGTTGCGTCAGCACGATGCCGAACACGGCGGCGCCCGGTGAGCGATCTCTTGTCCCTGTTGCCCGGCCTGCAGCGCGCCATCGAGCGGCATGCGACGCTGGCGGTGGCGGTGAGCGGCGGCGTGGACAGCATGACGTTGGCGCACTTCACTCACACAAGGACGGCGACCCGCGCGGTAATGGTGCATGCCGCCTCGCCCGCCGTTCCCGCCCATGCGAGTGCGCGGGTGCGCGATCATGCCGCGCGCTTCGGCTGGAACCTGATCGTGACGGATGCCGGCGAATTCGCCGATCCGCGCTATCGCGCCAACCCGGTTGATCGCTGCTATTTCTGCAAATCCAATCTCTACGACCGCATCCGCCACCTGACCGATGCCCCCATCGCCTCCGGCGCCAACCTCGACGATCTCGACGACTATCGGCCGGGACTGACCGCGGCCAAAGAGCGCGCCGTGGTGCATCCGTTCATCGAAGCCGGGTTCGCCAAGTCCGCCGTGCGTTCACTGGCGCGCGCCATGGCGCTGGAGGACCTGGCGGACCTGCCGGCACAGCCGTGCCTGTCCAGCCGGATCCAGACGGCGATCGCGGTGCGCGAGACGGACCTCGCCTTCATCGATGCGGTGGAGCAGGAGGCGGCAGGTTTGCTGCCGGCATCGGCCACCATCCGATGCCGCATCACCCGCGAAGGGGTGGTGCTCGAACTCGGGCCCGTCGAGCCGACGGCCAGGAACGCGCTGGAACGGCGGACCGCCGAGATGTGCCGAAGTGCCGGCATGGCTTTCGTCGGCATCAAGGATTACGTGCGCGGCTCGGCTTTCGTGCGGGCCCTGCTGTGAGGGAGTTCCGCCTCGACCTCGACCGTGCTGCGCGGACCGGCATTCCGGAAGCCGTATTCTGCGAACACAAGAGCGCGGCCCAGATCGCGGCAATCGGCAATGCCGTGGCCGCGGCCGCCCGGCGGATGTTGTTCACCCGGATGCGGCCGGAAATTTTCGAGGTCCTGCCAGCGGATTTTCGCGACCGGCTCGACTACGACCCGAATTCCCGCACGGCAACCCTCGGTGTGACTGCGCCCGGGCAGGAGATGATCGAAGGGATCGGCATTGTCGCGGCGGGCACTTCCGATCTTCCGGTCGCCTGGGAAGCCGCGCGGACGCTGGGCTTTCATGGCTATGCCGCACCGCTGACCGCGGATGTCGGGGTCACCGGCTTGTGGCGGTTGACCGACCAACTGGACATGCTGCGGCAGCATCGGATCATCATCGCCGTCGCGGGCATGGAAGGCGCCTTGTTCACCGTGCTGGCGGGCCTGGTGGAGGCCCCGGTCATCGCGGTTCCCTGTTCGGTCGGCTACGGGGTGGCGGCCGGCGGCCGGGTGGCGCTGGACGTGGCGCTGGCCTCGTGCGCGCCCGGCGTGGTGGCGGTGAACATCGACAACGGCTTCGGCGCGGCGACAGCCGCCATCAAGATGTTCCGCAGCCTGCAGCGCTGACCATTTCATTCCGGCCGCAACAACGCATGCATCCACACCGACCGGTATTGTCCGGCCACGCACAGCCGGTCCTGCAACAACCCCTCGCGGCGAAACCCGAGCCGATCGGCAAGCCGCGCTGACCGGATATTGCCGGGCTCGATCTCCGCTTCGATACGGTGGGCATCGAGCGTCCCGAAGCAGTGTTGCAGCAGCACCCGCATCGCTTCCGCCATGAAGCCTTGCCCCTGACAGCGTCGGACAAGAATCCAACCGACCGTCAGTCGTCGGTTCCAGGGTTGGCGCGCGTGGTAGTTCACCATGCCGATGCAGCGCTCGTCCGCGCGCCCCAGCACCGCCCAGGCCGCATGCCAGGTGGGATCGGCGGACAGCGACCGCCGGACGCGCTGCTCGGTTTCGGCGAGGTCGGCGCTCGGCGGCGCGTCCCAGAACCGCATGGTCTCGGCATCGCCGTAGGCTTCGTGCAGGCCGGTGGCGTCCTCGATCGCCAGTGCGCGCAGCCGAACGCGTTCGGCCGCGAAGTCCGGAACGGGCGGTGGAGACTCCGTCATCGCGGTGCCCTGCCTTGCTTGTCCTGGGCACCGCATAGGCGCCGGCGGGCGCGTTCCGCAACCGGCAGGCCATCCTTTGCCGCGGTTGGGCCCGTCATCGACATCCTCGGCGAGTTCGATGCGCTGCCCGGTCGACGCCGACGTGCCCCCGGCGCTGGAGATGGCGCTGGGACGCCAGCCTGGCCCGGTAGCCCGTGCCGGTCTGGTCGTGCTTCGCCACCGGCGTCGTGCCGGTGGTGCTGGCCCTTTTGGGGCTGTAGCCTGGGCCGACAGCGGAGAGGACCGTGCGCATGACCATCGAACTTTGGACCTGGAACACGCCCAACGGCCGCAAGATCAGCGTGGCCCTGGAGGAAATGGGGCTGCCGTACGTGGTGAAGCCGGTGAATATTTCCACGGGCGAGCAGTTCAACCCAGAGTTTCTGGCGTTCAGCCCGAATAACCGGATTCCCGCCATCAAGGACCCAGTTGGGCCAGACGGGCGACCGATCACGGTATTCGAATCGGGCGCCATCCTGATCTATCTCGGCGCCAAGACCGGCCTGTTCTGGCCCGCCGATCTGCGCCAGCAGGTGCCGGTGCTTGAATGGCTGATGTGGCAGATGGGCGGCTTCGGCCCGATGCCGGGCCAGGTGCATCACTTCCTGCAAGTGGAGAACGAACGCGACCGGCGCTACGGGCTGGAGCGCTACAGCCGCGAAACCCGCCGGCTCTATGGCGTGGCCGACCGTCGGCTGGCGCAGGTGGAGTTCTTCGCCGGCGCCATCTCGATCGCGGACTTCGCCATCCTGGGCTGGGCCTGGCGGCACGAGCGCCATCAGGTCGACCTGGCCGAGTTCCCCAACGTGAAGCGGTGGTACGAGACCATGATGGCCCGGCCGGCGACGCAGCGCGGCTTCGCAGTGGCGCTGAGCTGATGCTGACCCTTTACACGTGGGACACCACCACCGGGCGCAAGCCGATCATTCTGCTGGAGGAGATCGGCCTGCCCTATGAAATCCGTCCGGTCGACCTCGAAGCCGGTGCGCAGCACGCCCTAGAATTCCGCGCGCTGAATCCGCTGGAGAGGATCCCGGTGCTGGTGGACGATGATGCCGGCACGATTTTCGAATCGAACGCGATCCTGTGGCACCTGGCCACCAAGACCGGGCAGTTCATCGGCGAGGGGCAGGAGTCGCTGCAGGTCATGCAATGGCTGTTCGTGCAGGGTGGGTCGGTGGCGCATCGGTTGGGCACCTATAACCTGCTGCGCGGTCGCCTCGCGGACCCACAAGCCCCCGAGTTGGTGCGCCACCGGGCCGAGGCCGGGCGCGTGTTGGAGGTGGTGGAGGCCTTGCTGACGGGGCGGCGCTATTTCGCCGGCCAGTATTCGGTGGCCGACATCGCCTTCCTTCCCCAGCTTCGCCGCGAGATGGCGGAGGCCGAGCACACGGGGTGTTTTCCGGCGTTGCGGGCCTGGCTGGAGCGCTGCATGGCCCGCCCGGCGGTGGCAAAGGGCTTCACTCTGCCGATCGTGGCAACGGCATAGTACACATCGCTGGAAGTAGCGACTCTGGTTCCGGGTGACGCGGGGGGAAGGTGAGTCCGCTCTGCCACAGTCGGACGACGATCGACGTGACCGACCGCGGCCGGAGCCAGTTATGCCGGGTCGGAAGCGTGCTGGATGTGGCAGGGCGGAGTCTCGTCCGCCTCCACTTCGGCCAGCAACGCCGCCTACTCCGCCGCCGTCCACTTCCGGCGCCGCTCTACCCCCGCCAGGATCTCCACCTCAGCCATCCGCCCCTCTTTCGTAAGCGAAGCCCTGTGGCCCTTCTTTCGCTGAGGGAGTGGATGTGCTCGGACGGCCCTGGCTGGAGGGCTTCGAGCGATCGCTATGGACGTAATTAACGACGACGCGAAGGGCGGCTTTCGTCGGGGCGAGGTTCTGACCGGTCCGACACGACGGCGGCGATGCTCGGCGTCGGAGAAGGGCCGGCTCGTTGCCGAGACAAGGGCACCAGGTGCCACGGTGACTGAGGTTGCGCGCCGGTGGCA
>CAIMEK010000205.1 GCA_903839965.1 uncultured Acetobacteraceae bacterium
AACATCGGCGTCGAGCTGGGCCAACTCGGATTCGTCGCGTTGGTGTTGGCGATGGAGCGTTCGTTCCGGGTGCTGGAAGTCCGATGGCCACGCTGGGTGCAAGCGCTTCCGGGCTATACGGTAGGCACGCTGGGCGCGTTCTGGACGATCCAGCGCGTGGCATTGCTGATTGGGGCGTTGCGATGACGCCAACGCGAAAACTTCGCTCGATCCTTGCGGTCGCGATGCTAACCGCCCTATGGGCGAAGTCGGCGTTCGGCCATGTCCCGCAGAGCGAAGCCTACGGTTTTGTCACCGGCTTCCTGCACCCCATCTCGGGCGCGGATCACGTTCTGGCGATGGTCGCCGTAGGTCTCTGGGGCGCGCAACTCGGCGCACCAGCGATCTGGGTGCTGCCGGTCGCATTTCCGCTGGTCATGGCGATGGGCGCCATGCTCAGATTTTTGGGTGTGCCGATTCACGGCGTGGAATACGGGATTGCCGCCTCAGCCGTTGTGCTCGGAGCCGCGGTCACCTTCGAACTGCGGCCACCGCTGGTCATCGCGGCACTCGTGGTCGGATGTTTCGCGATCTTCCACGGCCACGCGCACGGCACGGAGCTGCCGCATGGCCAGAGCGCGCTCCTCTACAGCATGGGGTTCGTCATCGCGACCGGATGCCTGCACGCAGTGGGCATCGGCATCGGCACAGTCCACCGCTGGCCGCGGGGACAACGACTGTTGCGCGGCGCTGGCACGGTGGTCGCAGCGGGCGGCCTCTTCTTCTTGTGGAAGGCGTTGGCATGAAGGGGGCGAACGTGTCGCGGTTGCGTACGTGCGTCGTCGTGCTCGCCGTGGCACTGGGGTGCGGGCCTGCCGAAGCACACCTCGATGCGACCGGCATGGGCCCGATATATGACGGACTGATGCACTTTCTGAGCAGCCCTGAGGATCTCGTGCCTGTGCTTGCGTTGGCGCTGTTGGCAGGGCTACGAGGCGCACCCTACGGTCGACTGACGATGTTCACGCTGCCGGCGGCGTGGTTGCTGGGCAGCCTCTTCGGATTGTCCGTTGCAATCGCCAGCGCCGGCATGCTGGCCGCATCGCTCTGGTTCCTGATGCTGGGCGGGCTGGTCCTGGCCGATGCGAAGCTCTCGCCACACTCGATAACGGCGCTCAGTGCGTTGCTCGGCCTTGTTCACGGATACTTCAATGGAACTGGACTCGGCGTCTCCACACAGTCGGTTGCGGCCGCCCTCGGACTAGCTGCCGCGGTATTTGTCCTGGTCGTCCTCGTCGCCGCACTCGTCGTTCAGTTGCGCGCACAATGGGCACGAATCGCCGTACGCATCGTAGGAAGTTGGATCGCTGCTAGCGGCCTTCTCATGCTGGGCTGGTTCGTGCGCGGGATTTAGAAGTTCATTGGAAAGACCCGTACGGCCCATCGCGAAGGTGTTGGCGGCCACCGCGAGGCTCGCCGGGAAACCCTTGATCTTGCAACACCCGTTTCACATTATCAAGATCAACAATGACATGATATTTTGATGTCAAACTCACCCGTCCATAGTTTCTCGGCATACGAATATGGAGTAGTAGGATGAGGACGATTTGAGCATTTTTATGCCGAAATTATTCGCGCTGCTCTTATCGAGAACTACTCAAATAGCCTGTTCCTAGTCTATAGCTTGTGATTCGGGCTGGCATTAGCGAAGTGAAAGTCATTTAAATTTGGGTTGAAATAG
>CAIMEK010000206.1 GCA_903839965.1 uncultured Acetobacteraceae bacterium
ATTGGCGCTTGTTTCCGGTGTGGCTTTCGCCGAAGATGAACTGCAGGCAGTCTCGAAGAGATCAGCCATGGACCACCTGACAGCCATGCGATTCTTCGTACGTTCTGTCGATCTCGGCAGCTTCTCGAAGGCGGCCGCACACGAACGTACGACCATCGTTGCCGTTTCCAGGCATGTCACCGCCCTGGAATCTTATCTGGGCGCGGCCCTGCTCGACCGCTCGACCCGGCATATCCACCTGACCGAGGTTGGCACGCTTTTTTACGAGCACTCGATCAAAATTCTCCGCGAAGTCGATGCGGCGCGCCGTGCGATCGCCTCGCTGAACGCGCGCCCCGAGGGGCTTCTGCGAATCAATGTTCCGGCGGCGTTCGGTCGCCGGCACATCGTGCCGCACCTGCAGGACTTCCTGGCCGCCTATCCCGAGATCCGCGTCGACGCGACCTTGACTGATTCGACGGTCGACCTGATCGAAGCGGGTGCTGATGTTGCGGTGCGCATCACCGCAACAGTCGATGCGGCGCTGGTTGGAAGGCGCATGGCGCCGCACCGGCGGATTGCGGTCGCAAGCCCCAAATACCTGGCCCAACACGCTCCGCTGGTTCGACCGGACGACCTCGCGCAGCACCAGTGTCTGCATCATGCGGTTCAGCCGACCCGGGTATGGTACTTCAGGCCGCGGGATGACCGGGCGGCCGAGCCCGTGGCGGTCAACGCGGCGGGACAGTTGTGCATGACCGATACGGAGGCTTTGGTGACGGCGCTGCGTGCCGGTTTGGGAGTTGCCCTCCTGGCAGTCTGGCTCGTCTCGGAAGACGTCCGCTCCGGGCAACTGGTGCAGGTGCTGCCGGAGTGGGACGCCCTCATCGGCCTCGGCCCGGATCGGGCGATCTGGGGCATATATCCCGCGAACAAGATCGTCGCGACAAAGGTCGATGCATTCCTGAACTTCCTGGCCGGCCGCTTTGGCGATCCTCCCTATTGGGAGATCTGAGCCCGGCCGGGATGAGCGCCGCTCCTGCCGCGGCAGGCGGCGGCTAGGTTCCTGGGCTGCTGCAAAGGTGCTTATCATTCCGGGGATCTTCTTTGTTCATCCTCGGTCGGTAGAATTTGTTCCGAAAGGAGCTGCCGCCGCTCCCCTCGCGCCGCCGGGACCGATGTTCCTGCAACAGGGGGTCGGTGAACGCAGTTGAGCGCGTCGGCTCGTCTGGACGCGATGGAAGCATCTACGGGACGGCGGCATTTGTCGCTGTTCCGGTTTGGAGTTGTGCTTGCCGCCCCGGGCACTTCCACCAACGATGGGACGCCGGGCCAACTGCGGCATGCAGGGCTGATGGACCCGGGTACGCCTGAACAATTAGGATTGGAACGATGGCACTCAGAACGGATGTGGTCGATATCATCGAGCAACGCGAAGTGGCGTTCTATTCGGCGCTCACAGCTTCCGACGTCGGCGCCCTCGACGAGATCATCTCGGATGACCTGACGACGTTCGCGCATTCCACCGGCGTCGTGGACACGAAGGCCGACTACCTGGCCGGCGTTCGAAGCGGGGCCTACCAGCACGGCCCGATCTCGCGGCTGAGCGGCACGACCAAAATAATCGGCAATATCGCCATCACCATCGGCGTGATCGATCTGAAGACGATGCCGCAGGGCGTGCCCGCCGGCACTTTGCGCCTGCAGCAGGTGCTGGTGTGGAGCAAGGAAAACTCGACCTGGCGGCTCTTCCTGCGGCAGGCGACCAAGCTTCCACTCTGACGAGTGCGGCGGGCGGACCGCAAAGGAGCAAGAGAGCAAAGTCGGTGAGAATACGATGGACAGCCGGAGCACGGAAATGAGCCGCACCGCAGCGGCGCCATCGAAAAAGACCGCCGCGAGCAAGGGTCTGGTCTTTGTCGGCAGTTTCACGGCGCCTGAACGCAAAGCGCGTGGCAAGGGAATCGACGTCTATCGTATCGACCCGCGATCGGCTGCCTGGGACATGGTCGACCGCGTTCGCGACATCGTCAACCCTTCCTATCTGATCACCGACCCGGTGCGGGAGGTCGTGTACGTCTGTCACGGAGACTCCGACTTTGCGAGCGCGTTCCAGATCGAGCCCTTGACGGGAAGGTTGCGCCCACTCGGTCAGGCCGCCGCGGGCGGCCGGAATGGTGTTTCCGCTTCATTGGATCCGGCGCGCCGGTTCCTGTTCGTCGCCAACTATGCGGGAGGATCGATTGGCGTGTTGCCGATCAGGCAGGATGGCGGGCTGGAAGACTTCGCTCACTGCCTTGCGCTTCCGGGACCGATCGGACCGCATCGCGGTGAGCAGACGATGTCGCACCCGCACCACACGATGTTCGACCCCTCGGGCCGTTTCCTTCTCGTGCCTGACAAGGGGTTGGATCGGGTGCACGTCCTCGCGCTCGATCCGGAGCAGGGAAAGCTCTCGGTAGCCGGATTTGCGACGATGCGATCCGGTGCCGGACCGCGCCACATTGCTTTCCACCCCAGGCTGCCACGTGCGTTCGTCGTCACTGAGCTCGATTCAACCGTCGTCACCTGCGACTGGAACGCCGAGACAGGCGCATTGACTCCGCTGCATGTCGTGCCGGCGCTCTCGCCGACGTTCTTCGGGGTCAGCACCGCCGCTGAAATTGTGGTGTCACCCTGTGGCCGCTGGGTCTACGTCTCGAACCGCGGGCAGGACTCGGTGACGCAATTCGAGTTCGACGAGGCCGGGGACCGGCTGAACGTCATCGGCTGGACACCGACGCAGGGTCGCGAGCCCCGCTTCATGACGCTCACGCCCAGTGGCGATTGCCTGCTGGTCGCCAACGAGCAGGGCGACAACATCGTCGCTTTCGGGATCGAGTCGGCAAAGGGGCGCCTTCTCCTGCACCGCGTCGTGTCGACCGCCAGCCCATCCACGATCGCGTTTGTCTGACCATGCGGATGGCCCCGTTGCCGGGCCGCAACCGACGAAAAAGGATAAAGTGACGTGAGCGATGATTTCAGCATCATCGCCGAGCGGGACAATGCGCTCTACGTGGCGCTGACGGCGTCCGACGCGGACGCACTTGGCGACATCCTGTCGGACGACGTGACCGACATCCATTCGACCAGCATCGCGCAGACCAGGAAGGAGCAGTTTGCCGGGCAGCGGCACGGCGTTCACAAGCACGACGCGATCGCGACGATCGAGCGCCGCACGCGGATGTTCGGCAATATCGCCGTCACCCGCGGAGTGATCGACATGGTGGACACCGCCGCTGGGCAGCCGTTCACGATGTGCCTGCGGGAGACGCTGGGCTGGATCAAGGAGGGCGAGGTGTGGCGCCTGCCGGCGCGCCTGGCGACGAAGCTTCCGCTCTGAGGCCTCCGCGCCGGGCAGGCCGAGGAGGCGTTCTGACCGACCAGGACATCATGCGCATCACTGGCAGCGCAATCGGGTGCTCAGCCCGCGCCGGCCGCCTCCCTTCGGTCCCAGATGACCCGCTGCCTGAAGTGGTGTTCCACGAAATCGATGAACACGCGCACCTTGCGCGAAACCGCCTTCTTTGGGGCATAAACGCTCCAGATCGCTCCTTCGCCCGGCAACAGGCGGGGTTCCCAATCTGTCAGCAATGGCTGCAGCCGGCCGCAGCTGAGGTCGTCTGCGGTCAACCATGTGGGCAGCAGGGCGATCCCGAGTCCGCAACGCGCCGCCTCGAACAGCGCTTCGCTGTCGTCGGTCTGCAGCGGACCGCTGACCTGCACCTCGACGTCG
>CAIMEK010000207.1 GCA_903839965.1 uncultured Acetobacteraceae bacterium
CAGCCGGCACCGCGCCGCCCGCCGGGGCACGGGCGAAATTCCAGTTCGGCCGGCCGGCGGCATCGCGCTCCAGCAGAATGTCGGGCTGCACGAGCACCAGGCGGGTGATTTCCACGCGGCCGGCCAGCAGCGGCAGCAGCGCCAGTTTCACTTCGGCGCGGGACACCCTGAGCATGTCCGGCCGCGAGCCGCCGGGCGCGTTGGCGAGCGCAAGGTCCGTGGCCCCGAGCGTCGGCGCCAGCGAGGCCACGATGGACAGCCGGCCAAAGCTCAGGGTGCGGCCCGTCGCCTGCTCCACCGCCGCCGCGATTTGCGGCCGCCAGGCGTTCGGGTCGACGAACACCAGCGCACCGAGCACCGTCAGCACCGGCGCCAGCACGACCACGGCGAGCAGGACGACGACGACACGCAGGGCACGGCTTCGGCGGCGATAGGGCATGCGGAACCGTTGCTGGTGGACCGATACGAAGTCTTGCGAAGCCTCCGGTTTCCCGACCCGCATCGTCGCGCCGGCTGCTGGCGACGGCGACGGCTCCGGACGTCCGCCCTGCCCTGGTATACGCAGGCCGGCACCGGTTGTCACACCGACCCCGGCGCCAGGCCCCGTCAGAGACCGCCGGGGCCGGCCCGGGCGGTGCGGACAATCGCCTGCGCGTCGGCACACGGCTGCGCCGCGGCGGCGGAACGCGGCCCCGCCGGCGGCCCGCCCTGCTCGGCGTAGATCGTCGTGCGGGTGAACACGCCGCCGATGCGCACCGCCGTCGCGGGCGGGCCGCTGCCGCTCCGCGTGGAAGTGAGGCGAAGGGCGAGGCGTTCGTCGCGCAATTGCAGGATGCCTTCGCCCTGGACCAGCAGGGAGGGCGTGTCGAGCACCATGTCGTGCAGCGCGGCCAGCCCGCCCTTGGCATCGAGGCGCAGCGCCAGGCAGCGCGCCGGGGTTCGCCCCGCGGCCGCGCCGGGCAGTGGCACGTCGACGGCCCGCAACGCCGGCCCGAACGCGCGTTCGACCAGTCTGTTGTCGAGCTCGACGCCGATCATGGCGAGGCCGAACTGGCCTCCCAGACCCGCGGCCAGCTCGCGGAGGGACGCGCCGGCGCTGCTCAGGTCGGCGGTGAGGTTCAGGGCGCCGGTGACCTCGTCGGGCAGGCCGAGGGCCGCGAACACCGGTTGGGCCGGCACGCCGGCGGCCCGCACCGACAGTTGCACCGGCGGCAGCCGCCCGTGCGTGTCCAGGCTTCCCCGCACTTCGACGGCGCCGTCGGGAAGCCCGGCGACGAACGGATCGACGCTCAACCGGCCGTCGCGCAGCTTCACCACCAGCGACGCCTCGCGCAGCGGCGTGCCGCCCAGCCGCATCTCGGCCATGCTGGCGCGCAGATCGAGGTCGATCCGGCTCAGCAGGCCGAGCGGCAGCCGGTCGGAGGGAATGAGCCAGGCGGAGGCCGCCGGCGGCGGGGCCGGCGCGCGCGGCGCCGGTGCCTGCGGTTCCACCAGGGCGGCCCGCAGCGCATCGATGTCGAGGCTGCGGCCGTTCAGGTCCGCCTGGATCGCCGTTCGCCCGGCGAAGCGCAGGTTCACCTCGCCGCCGAGATCGGCCTCGGAGGAAGTCAGCGCGATACTGCGCAGCGACACGGCCTGGCGGAACCCGCCCTCGCCATCGTCGGCGTGCAGGCCGAGCGTGATGTTGCGCAACGACGGCAGGCTCTGGCCGACCAGCGGCGACAGCGCGCTGAGGTCGGGCATCGCCCCGGCGATATCGAGCGCGAGGCCGCTTCCCCGCTCGGGCGCGGCGATGGCGCCCTTGATGGTGAGCCAGCCGCCGGCTGCCTCGGCACTCACATCGAGCGGCAGGCGGCCGGGCCGGCGGCCGGGCCAGATCAGGGCCGCCGGCGCGCCGAGCGAGGCGGTCAGGCGCAGCGGATGGCGATCGAACACGCCCTCGAGCCGGGCGCGGACCGGGCTGTCGAAATTCTCCGCGGCTACTTCCAGGTCGGTCACCCGCAGGCCCGGAACCCAGTCGTTGAGGTCGGATTGGCGAACCCGCAGGTTGACGCCGGAAATCGTCGGCAGCGTCGCGCCGCTGTCGGCAATGCGGGTCCGGAACACCAGCCGGCGCAGCGGTGGCAACCGCGCATGCAGCACACCCTGCAGGTCGGCGAGGTTCTCGGCGGCGCCCTCGACGGACAGCGCATAGCCGCGCAGCTCGAGCGGGCGGCTCAGCGTGCCGGAAACGCCGAGATGGGCCCCCGGCGTTTCCACCTCGAGACGGACCGGCCAGGGAACGGTGGCAGCGACGTCGCGCAGCCGGGCGAGCGGACCGGTGTTGAGGATAACATTGACCGTGTGGCCGGCGTCGGCGACCTGCGCCGTCAGCACGGCGCGGTCCTCCATGCCGGGCGCGGTGGCGTCCAGCCGCCTCAGATCGACCGTGACCCAGTTCTCCGCCTCGTCGCGCCAGGCAACCTTGCCCTCGCGCACGTGCAACGTTTCCAGCGTGACGCCCGAGCGCTCCTCGGCGGCGTGCCGGCGCGCCCAGCGTGCCCGCGGGCTGGGGTGCGCGCTGCCGAGCAGCGGATCCGTGGGCTGGCGGACGAACTGCCAGTTGCCTTCGCCGGTCGGCTCGACCTCCAGCACCAGGTCGGGACGGCTGAGCAGCAACGAAAGGATTTCCAGGCGGCCGAACAGCAGCGGCACGATGCCGAACGTCGCTTCGACATAGGGAATGCGCACCATGTCCGAGCGCGAGCCGCCGGGCGAATTGCCGAAGGCGACCTGTTCGGCCGCGATGGTCGGCGGCAGCGAGCGCAGCATGGTGACCTTGCCGAAGGTCAGCGGACGTCCGGTGACACGCAGCGCGGCGGCCTCGACCCGCACGCGCACGCTGTCGATGTCGACGAACAGGGCCACCGCCAGCCAGGGCAACGGCGGCAGCAGCACGAGCAGCAGCAGGACGATGAAGGCGACACGCCGGAGCACGTTGAAACGGCGGCGGCGACGGCGATGTCTCGGCTGCTGCATTGCGAATCCGACTGCGTGCGCAGGGGAAACTAACCCGCCGCGCGGGCTGCGTCATCCACGCTGCGGCGGGTGCGGGGGCGGCGCCGAAAATCCGAGGGTGTGGAAGCTGGCCAGCATGTGCGGCGGCAGCGCCGCCTCGACCGCCAACGTGCCGCCCGCGGGATGCGGCAGCACCAGCCGGCGGGCATGCAGGTGCAAATGTTGGTCCAGCCCCTCGACCAGCGCGGTGTTCTCGCCGGCACGCTCGGGGTCGCCGGAGCGACGGCGGGTGCCATAGGCCACGTCGCCGACGATCGGCGCGCCGATGGCGGCGCAATGCACGCGCAACTGGTGGGTGCGGCCGGTGAGCGGGCGCAGTTCCAGCCAGGCCAGCTTGCGGGCCGCATGGTCGAGCGTGCGGTAGTCCGTCACCGCCCGCGCCGAGTCCTTGGTTTCGGGGTCGGCTACTTCCACCCGTCCGGTGCGGAAATCGTCGGAGCGGACGAGGGGGAGGTTGATGCGTCCCTCGACCGGCACCGGCCGGCCGGCGACCACCGCCCAGTAGATCTTTTCCATGTCGCGCCCGCGGAAGGATGCCGCGAGCTTGGCCGCCACCCCGGGGGTGCGGGCCACCACGATCACGCCGGAGGTGTCGCGGTCCAGCCGGTGCACCAGCCGGGGCCGCTGGCCGTCCTCCTGCCAGGCCGCCAGCATGCCGTCGAGATGGCGGGCAATGCCGGGGCCACCCTGGGTGGCCAGGCCGGTGGGCTTGTTCAGCACGATGAGGTGGTCGTCGCGCCAGAGCACCATCGCCTCCAGCTCGCGCATGATTCTCGAATCCGGCGGCCCGGGGGGCTGCGCGGCGGTGGCGGTGGGCCGCGGCGCCGGCAACGGCGGAATGCGCACGCTCTGGCCGGGCGCGAGCCGGGTGGCCGGCTCGGCGCGGCGGCCGTCGACGCGCACCTGGCCGGTACGGCACAGCTTCTCGATGACGCCCTGGGTGAGGCCGGCGAAATGGCGGCGGAACCAGCGGTCGAGG
>CAIMEK010000208.1 GCA_903839965.1 uncultured Acetobacteraceae bacterium
GGGCCGCCGATGGCGGTGGCGGTGACCTGCCAGGCGCCGTCGGGGAGCGATGCCGCCGGCGTGTAGGACCAGACGCCGGAGCTGCCGGCGGTGATCGAACCTTCACTGATGTTGTTGCCGTATCTGCTGATCGCGACCTTGATGGTGTCGCCGGGCTGGGCGGTCCCGGTGATGGTCGGGCGGGTGTTGGCGGTGATGCCGTCGGCGGCGGAGGCGCCGGTGTCGGTGGCCGCGCTCAGGCCGGTGATCACCGGGGTGGGCGGCTGCAAGGGCGCCTGATAGGTGACGGCCGGATCGGTCATGACGTTGACGTTGGCGACGGCGAAACCGAGCAGGCTCGGCCCGACCTCTTCCAAGCCGATGTTGAAACTCGTCATCGTCCATCGGCTCAGGTCGTTGATCGCGGGACCCAGGCCGAACAGCCCGGGGACCACCGGGCCGTTGAGGTCGCTGATGAAATACTGCAGGTAGGGCGCGATATCGAACGACATGTGCACCAGGCCGCCGCCCGAGACCTGGAGCGGCAGCGGCGCGCTCTCCCGCGGGTCGCCCCGAAGATAACCGGAGACGTAGTAGCTGTTGCCCCCCAGAAAGCCGTCCCAGAGGCCGGACTGGGCGGTGGAATTGACGACAATGGGGATTTCGACGAACAGCGTGATGGTCGGCGAAGCCGGGTCGTAGCCCGGCATGCCGGGATAATTGAACGCCAGGATCGGACCGGCGGCCATATTTTCCCAACTGCCCTGCTGGGACTGCGTGACCTTCGCATCCAGGCTGAACCTCACCGGATGGTTCATCGTCACCGGTGTTGCCGGCGGGGTCATGGTCTGCAGGATGAGGTCGCTCTCTCCGGTGCCGATATAGTTGCCGCCGCTCTCGCTCATCTGGTAGACGAAATTCCCCGTGGCGGGGTCGCGGAAGGTGCTGAACGTGGCGTTCCCGTTCGCCGCCTGCAGCGTGTAGAGGGCGGTGCCGAACAGCGGATCCGACAGCGGGGCGACCGCGGAGGCCGCGGTGAGGTAGCTGGTCTGGACCCACTGCAACAGCGCCCACTGCTCCGAGGCGGCATAGCCGGCCAGCGGGAAGGTGAACCCGATGGTCGGGACATTGTTCGCGCTCCCACCGTTGCCGAATTTCAGGACGGGGGAGCCGATACTTGGATTGGACCAAACCGACTGAAGCGCCATTTTGCTTGGGATGTCCTGCAACTGTGCTGTTGGCTTGCAAGTAACGATCACGCGGCATGGAAATCATGGTCGGGCCTGGTATTGGTCGGCGCTGCCAGTCATCCAGGCATGTGTTCACGGCCCGTGCCTGGCCTGACGGCAGGCATGGCCTCCGTGGTCGCGGAATTACTTCTTTGCGGCAGCTGGCAATGCGGTCTCGCCGACACGCGGCATCATCAAGGTGATGTCGCGGGCAGTACGGATCGTCCCTCTTTTCTTGATGGATTCATTAACATGGCCGCGACAGAGCAGCCATCACAGACCTTGGAGAAGCCGGTAACAAGCCGGAGTATTGCGCACCCATTCAGATCTGGAATTTTGGGTGCCCGGTATCTTCCCTAAGCGGAAGAATCTCTGACTGTCGAATACATCAATCACATATCAACGAACTACACGGCTCCCCGATGGCGTAACTTCCTACCGCCGGTCGCGCACTCAGAGGGGAACGAAGTCGGGCGACAGGCTGAGCCGCACCGCGGCCACGATCAGTTCGTCGCGGCCATCGCCTTGCACCGGCACGGCCGGCGCGGCCTCCCGCAGGGCCGCCTCGGCGTCGCAGTCCAGGTAGAGCGCCCGCCGGATCAGCGTCATCGACAGCCGGGTGAGATCCCCCTCGGGGCCGTGGATCGTGCTGGGCGTGACATGGTGCAGCGGCACGGTGGTGATGAACGGCACGGTGATGCCGATGCGCAGATGCCCTTTATTGGCCAGCGCACGCAAATAGAGGTCGATGGGGCTGCGGATCGTCGCGGCGATCTCGTGTTCCAGGAAACCGCAGATCTTCGCGATCGAGCCGCGGTTGACCAGGTAGCTGGCGGTGCAGGCAAACTTCTGCTTGCTGATGTCGATCACGTGGATGTCGGCGGGAGCGCCGGTTTCAGGAATCCGCCCGACCCC
>CAIMEK010000209.1 GCA_903839965.1 uncultured Acetobacteraceae bacterium
CCTCGTCCGCTGCCACGCTCAGCCCGCCATTGCGCGCCGCCATTTTGGCCGAGAAATCGCAACTGATCGCCTCGATGCCGCGCTCTCGCAGCATGGGTGCCACCACGCCGCGTCCGCCGACGTCCAGCGCGAGGCTGAAGCTGCGCGTGGTGTCGTCGAGCCGGTCGAGCAGGCGCTCCGCGGCATCGGCCAGGATGGCGGACACGCCGTCGAGGGTGGCGGCGGCCCGGTCGCGGTGGCGGCGCACGGCGGCGCGGTCGAACACAAGCATGCTCATGCGCTGCATGTGCGCGCGGCGGGCGTTGCTGCCAAGGCGGCGGCATGCCTAGTGTTCGCCCGGGCGGACGCAAGCCTTCGCCCGGGCAGAAGGAGGCAGCCATGCACGCTCCCGACCCGAAGGCCGCGCGGGCGGTGGCCATCGCCGCCACCATCGAGCGCGTGCGCGCCATCGAAGCCGCCCAGGGCGTCAACCGGACGGCGCTGCAGGCCATCATGGCGGAGCTGCTGGCGCTGGCCGGCCAGGAGGCGCTGTTCCCGTCGGCCGAGTTTCCCCCCCCGCCCGCCGGCGAGAAAGGCGCAAAACGCTATCTGCTGCAGGCCGACGCGGATCATCGGTTCGCGCTCTACATCAATGCGCTGAATCCGGGCAACGAAACCCGGCCGCATGACCACACCACGTGGGCGGTGGTGGCTGCGGTGGAGGGGCAGGAGCTGAACAAGGTGTACCGGCGGAGCGGCGGCGGGCTGGTGGTGGAGCATGCGGTGATGGTCGAACCGGGGCGCGGCATCGCGCTGATGCCCGAGGATATCCATTCCATCCACACCGCCGGCAGCACGCCGACCCGCCACCTGCATATGTACGGACTGGCGCTGGAAGTGCTCGACAATCGCATGGCCTATGACCCGGCGACCGGGGAGGCAATGCCCTACAACAGGAATTTCATGGCCCCGAGCGCGGCTCCCGTGGGCTGAGCCATGCAACGCATCGGACCCACTGTGCTGCGCGGCTGGATCACCGACCGCCATGAACTCGCCCTGCTGGACGCCCGCGAAGAGGGCGAATTCGGCGCGTCACACCTGTTCTGGGCGGTACCGTGCCCGCTGTCGCGCCGGGAGATCCGCGCCCGCGCGCTGGTGCCGCGACTGGCCACCCGGATCGTCTGCGTCGATGACGGGCGCGGCGTGGCGGAGCGGCTCGCCAGGTGGCTGGAGGGGATCGGCGCGAGCGATGTGGCGGTGCTCGAGGGCGGCACGCCGGCCTGGGCGGCCCAGGGATTCGAGCTGTTCTCGGGCGCGAACGTGCCGTCGAAAGCGTTCGGCGAGTGGGTGGAGCAGCGTTTCGGCACCGAGAGCTTGGAGCCGGCGGAGCTGAAGTCCTGGCTGGACGAGGGCCGCGACATGGTGGTGCTGGACAGCCGCACCTTCGACGAGTTCCGCCGCATGTCGATCCCGACCGCCATCAGCGTGCCGGGCGGCGAGCTGGTCTATCGGGTGGGCGACCTGGTGCCCGACTCCGCCACGCTGATCGTGGTGAACTGCGCCGGGCGCACCCGCTCCATTCTTGGCGCCGAGAGCCTGCGGCGCGCCGGCGTGCCGAACCGGGTGGTGGCGTTGCGCAACGGCACCATGGGCTGGGAGCTGGCCGGGCTGGTGCCGGATCGCGGCAGCACCGAGCGGTTCGCCCCCGGCCGCCCGGCCAGCGCGGAACTGGCGTTGCGACGGGCCAAGAGCTTTGCCGAGGCCTCCGGCGTGGGGGTGATCGGGCCACTCGACCTGACCCGCTTCGAGGCGGACGCCGCGCGCACCTGCTACGTGCTCGACGTGCGCGACCCGGCCGAATTCAAGGACGGCCACCGGCCCGGCAGCCTGTCGGCGCCCGGCGGGCAACTGGTACAGGCCACCGACGGCTGGATCGGGGTGCGCAATGCCCGGATCGCGCTGGTGGACGACGACGGGGTGCGGGCGCGCATGGCGGCGGGATGGCTGCGCCAGATGGGCCATCAGGACGTGTTCGTGGTCGAGGGCGGATTGCAGGATGTGACCGTGCCGGGCACCGCGCCGGTCGGCGTGCCGGAACTGCAGGGCCGGGTGGAGACGATCGGCGCCGATGCGCTGGCGGCGACCTCGGATGCGGTGGTGGTGGACCTGGCGCGCAGCGTCGAGTTCCGCAGCGGCCATATTCCCGGGGCGTTGTGGGGGGTGCGCAGTCGGCTGGCGGGGCTGCGCGATCGGTTGGCGGCGGCTGGGTTGGTCGTGCTGACGTCGCCGGACGGCATGCTGGCGCGGCTGGCGGTAACGGAGGCGACTGACCTGGCGCGGGCGCCGGTGCGCGTGCTGGAGGGCGGAACCGCCGCCTGGATGCGCGCCGGGCAGCCGCTGGAAAGCGACCGCGCCAATCCGCCGGACGCCGCGTGCATCGACGTCTGTTTGCGGCCGTACGACCGCACTTGCGGGGTCGAGGCGGCGATGCGGGACTATTTGTCATGGGAAATCGACCTGATCGGGCAGATCGAACGCGACGGGACGGTGGCGTTCGGGGTGCCGGACGGGGGGTAGGGGGTTGGCGCTGACCCTTCCCCCCGGCCCCCTCCCACCAGGGGAGGGGGAGAAGGGGGGCGTGCCCTCGGCACTGGTTGCCGGCCTCGGGGTGGCGGCGCGGCGCGTGCTGGATGTGCTGCTGCCGCCGCAGTGCCTGACCTGCGATGCGCCGGTGGATGCGCCCGGTCGGTTCTGCCCGGAATGTTTCCGCCGCATCGCCTTCATCACCGAGCCGTGCTGCGTGCGGTGCGGCACGCCGTTCGCCCATACCGGCCAGGGCGGGCGGGCCGGGCTTTGCCTGGGCTGCCGCGAAAACCCGCCGCCCTGGGGCCGCGCCCGCGCCGCGTTGCGCTACGATGAGCAGTCGCGCCGGGTGGTGCTGCCGCTCAAATTCCACGACCGCACCGAATACGCCCTGGCCCTGGCCACCATGATGGCCCGCGCGGGCGCGGCGCTGCTGGGCGAGGCAGACCTGATCGTGCCGGTGCCGTTGCACCGGCGCCGCCTGATCACCCGCCGCTACAACCAGGCCGCGCTGCTGGCGCGCGCCCTGGCGGGGCTGTCGGGCGTGCCGCATGCGCCGGATGCCCTGCGGCGCGTGCGCGCCACCGTGCCGCTGGCCCAATTGGGGGCGGCCGCGCGGGCCGAGGTAGTGGCCGGGGCGTTTGCCGTGCGGGCGGGCCGGCTCGACCGGATCGTGGGACAACACGTCGTTTTGGTCGACGACGTGCTGACGTCGGGCGCGACCTGCAGCGCCTGCACCCACGTACTGCTGCAGGCCGGCGCCGCCGGGGTGGACGTGCTGGTTGCCGCCCGGGTACCCGACCCGAGGTTGCAGTAGCGACTCAGCGGAACCATTTGCCGGGTCGCAAGGAGAACGCGATGGCCGAAGTCGAGATCTATACCCAGCGGTGGTGTCCCTACTGCGCCCGGGCGGTGAAGCTGCTGGCCGGAAAGGGGGTTACCTTCCGCGAAATCGATGCGCCGAACGGTACGCCGCAGCGCGACGAGGCGATCCGGCGTTCCGGCCACAGGACGGTGCCGCAAATCTTCATCGACGGGGCTGCCATCGGCGGCTGCGACGAATTGTTGGCGCTGGAACACACTGGCAAGCTGGATGCGCTGTTGGGAGCCTGACAGGCGCCGTAATGCTTGGCGCTGGCTTGCGGACAGTGCCAATATGCCCCATGTCGAAGGTTAATTCGGGCCGGTTCGTCAGAGTTCAGGGATGATCCACTACCAGTTGCAATGCGCCGAAGGCCATGGCTTCGACGGCTGGTTCAAGGATAGCGCGTCCTTCGACCACCAAGCCGGGGGCGGCCAGCTGGAGTGCCCGGTCTGCGGCAACCCGAAGGTCGAGCGCGCCCTGATGACCCCGTCGGTGCCGCGCAAGGGGGCCGTGCGCGCGGTGGCGGCGCAGCCCGACC
>CAIMEK010000210.1 GCA_903839965.1 uncultured Acetobacteraceae bacterium
CCCCAGGACTTCAGCAGGCGGCCGTCCCGGGAGAACTTGTGGACCGAGGCGTTGCCGTAGCCGTCGGAGACATAGATCTCGCCTTTCGGCGACAACGCCGAATCGGTGGGGCGGTTGAACGGCACGCCGCTCATGTAGGGCGACAGCTTGCCGGGGGTGCCGAGGGTCAGCAGCACGCGGCCTTCCAGCGTGCATTGCCGCACGGTCTGGTCGGCGTCGTCGGTCAGCCAGATCGTGTCGTCCGGGCCCATGTCCACGGCGTGGGCGCGCGGGAACACGCCCTCGCCCCAGGAACGCAGGAAATTGCCGTCGCGGTCGAACACGATGACCGGGTGCTCGCCGCGGTTGAAGACGTAGAGGTTGTCATGGCTGTCGACGCCGAGGCCGCCGATTTCCTTGAACGACCAGCCCGGCGGGAGCTTCGCCCAACCTTCGACCGGTTCGTAGGTGACTTGTTCCGCTGCGGTGTCTTGTGCCACGCCGAACCTCCCGTGCTGCGATGCGCGGCGCCACCGTAGGAGCGTGCGGCGCGCGGGGGAAGACGCCGCGGCATTTGCCACTCCCCGATGCGCGGGCCTAGTGTTCCGACTCCGACGGATAGTGCCGTCGGGCCGGAACACTAGCCCTTGATTTGGTGTTCCGATTCACCTGACTGCGAGGTTGCATCTGTCAGGATCGGAACACTAGGATCGCCGGCCCGAAGGGACAAGCCATCCGGCAGCAATGCCAGGCCCGGATCGAGGGATGTGTCATGCCAACGCAGCTCCGCATGTCCGATATCATCCGCCGCGATCCCGTCACCCTGCCGCCGGCGGCCACGGTGCAGCAGGCCTGCGAGGTCATGCACGAGCAGCAGGCAGAGGCCGTGGTGGTGGTGGACGATGCCCACCAGCCACTGGGCATCTTTACCGGGCGCGACCTGATCCGGCTGCTCGCGGAGGGCCGCGACCCGTCGCACGCGCAACTGCGCGCGGTGATGACCAAGGACCCAGCCCATCTGGCACCCGGGGACGGGGTGGCGGAGGCATTGCGGCTGATGCGCGACGGCGGGTTCCGGCATGTGCCGGTGGTGGAGGATGGGCGGCTGGTCGGCATGGTGTCGCAGACCGACCTGGGGCGGTTCGAGGCGGACCTGCCGGAAGTGGAGACGCGGATCTGCGAGCGGCGGTAAAGGGTGAAGGGACTCAGGCGGTGGCGACGTAGCCGTCTCTTCTTGGGTCGGCGGCGCCGGTGAGGATACGGGTGGCGGGGTTGATGGCGACCGCCTGCATGCCGCCGACCTGCATGGTCCAGGCCTGGGGCGCTTCGATCTCGTGGCCGCGGGCGCGCAACGCCTCCAGCACGTCGGGCGCAATGCGGCTTTCGGCGGTGACGCGGCTGGCGTCCCACAGGCGGGCGCGGGGAGCGTCGATGGCGTCCTGCAGCGAGAGGCCGAAATCGACGTACTGCACCAGCGCCTGCGGCTGGGTCTGGCAGATGCCGTAGCTGCCCGGCGTGCCGAGCGCCAGCACCGGAACATCGCGGCCACGGGTGGCGACCGAGGGCGCCATCGGGCTGGTCAGCATGCGGCCGGGCAGCAGCGCATTGGTGGCGCGCGGGTCGTGCTCGCCCCAGTAGAGCGCGTTGTTCAGGCACACCCCGGTGCCGGGCACCACCACGCCGCAGCCGAATTTTGCTCCGAGGCTCTGGGTGATGCACACCAGGTTGCCGGCGCGGTCGGCCACCGAGAGCGAGGTGGTGTGCTGCTCCGGGGGCTTGCCGATCGGGTCGGCCCATTGCTCCACCTGCCCCGCGATCGGCGTGCCGTCGGCGACGCGGGCACGCAGCTTCGCGACCGATTCATCCGAGAGGATGACGTCGAGGTCCTCGGCGGAGGGGCTGTCCTGGGCGATGCGCCGCATCGCCGCCAGGCGCACCGCGCGCCAGACGGTATCCAGATGCTCCACGCCGTTACGGGGCATCCTGGCCAGGTCAAAACCGTCGAGGATGCGCAGCGTGAGCAGGTACTGGAAGGCCTGGCTGGGCGGGCGGGGCACGTGCACCACCAGGTCGCGATAGGCGGCGGAAACCGGCTTGTCCCAGGTCGGCGACACCTCCTCGAGATCGGCCATGGCCATGCAGCCGCCGAGCGAGTTCAGGTGCGCCACCAACTTCTGGCCCAGCGGACCGCCATAGAGATGTTTTGGTCCCGTGGCGGCGATCGCTTCCAGGGTGGCGGCGAGGTCGGGCTGCGCCAGCACCTGGCCCGGGCGCACACTGCCCTGGCCGGCGGCGTAGCTGGCGTTCCAGTCGGCGAAGAAGGGCTGCTCGCGCAGCAGCGCCGCGGCGGCATTGATGCTGGCAGCGTTGAAGTCGGTGAGAGGAAAACCGTCGCGGGCGAGCGCGATCGCCGGCACCAGCACCTGGGCCAGCGTTTTGGTGCCGTGCGCGCTCAGCAGGTTGTACCAGCCGGCGAGATTGCCCGGCGGCGCGGCGGCCATGGCGCCGAGCGCGAGGTCGTCGCGGCGGGAGAACCGGCCGAGCGGGTAGCCCGCCGGCACGGCGGTGCGGAACGACAGCGTGCGGATGCGCTGGTCGCCGGCCGCCCAGCAGGTGGCCATGCCGAGCCCCGCCAGTCCCGAATAGAACGGCTCCACCACGCCGAGCGCGGCGGCGGTGGCGACCGCCGCGTCGAAAGCGTTGCCGCCGCGGTCCAGGATGTGCGCGCCGGCGGCGGCGGCCAGCGGATGTGCCGCCGCGACCACGCCGTGGCGCGACGCGATGGTCGGGCGTTTGCCGTCCATGCGCTCTCTCCCTCAGGGAACCGCGACATAACCCTCGCGGCGCGGGTCGGCACCACCGGTCTGCGCGCGGCTCTGCGCATCGATGGCGATGCCCTGCATGCCGCCGACCAGGACGCTCCAGTCGGTGGTGGGCTCGACGTCGTGGCCGCGCTCGCGCAGCGCTTCGAGGACGGGCGCGGGCAGCCGGCCTTCCACCTGCACGCGGCTGCCGTCCCAGAGCCGGGCGCGCGGCGCCTCGATGGCGTCCTGCAGGGGCAGGCCGAAATCGACGTGCTGCACCAGCGCCTGGGTCTGCGTTTGGCAGATGCCGTAGCTGCCGGGGGTGCCCAGCAGCAGCGCGGGCTGGTTGTCGCGGGTGGCGATGGCGGGCGCCATCGGCAGCGCCAGGTCGGTGCCGGGGAGCAGCGGATTGGTGCCACGGGTGTCCAGTTCGCCCCAGTAGAGGAAGTTGTTGAGGCAGATGCCGGTGCCCGGAACCACCACGCCGCAGCCGAACTGCCCGCCCAGGCTCTGGCTGACGCAGACCGCGTTGCCGTCGCGATCGACCACGGAGAAGCTGGTGGTGTGCTCCTTCGCCGGGTCGGGCGCGCGCGGCGCCCATTGCTCGGTGAGGCCCTCCACGGGTCGCGGGTCGCGCACCCGCGCGCGCAACGGCTCGACCGCTTCGTCGGACAGCAGGCGGGCGAGCGCGCCGGGGCCGGGCTTGTTGTTGGCGATGCGCACGCCGGCGGCGAGGCGAATGGCGCGCCAGACCGTGTCGAGGTGATTTGCCCCATTGCGCTCCATTCCCTTGAGGTCGAAGCCGTCGAGAATGCGGAGCGTGAGCAGGAACTGGAACCCCTCGCAGGGCGGCGGCAGCGTGTGCACCTTGAGGCCGCGGTATTCCACCGCAAGCGGGTCGAGCCAGACCGGGCTGACGGTGTGCATGTCCTCCATGGTCAGGCAGCCGCCGAGCGCCTGCACATGGGCGATGATCTGCCGCCCCAGCGCGCCGCGATAGAAATGCTCGGGGCCCTCGATGGCGATGACCTCCAGCGTGCGGGCCAGTTCGGGCTGGCGCATGACATAGCCGGGGCCGGGCTCGCCGGTGCCGCGGCCCAGGTAGTTGGCGCGCCAGTCCTCGAAGAACGGCAGGTCGGCGAGCGTCTTGGTGGCCTGCAGCATGGTGGCGCCGGGGAAGCCGATGAGCAGGTGGCCGTCGCGGGCCAGCGCGATCGCCGGGGCGAAGATGTCGGCGAGCTTCTTGCGGCCGTGCGATTTCACCAGCTCGCACCAGCCGGCGAGATTGCCGGGGACGCCGCAGGCCAGCGGGCCGCGGTACAACTGCTCGCGGCGGGTGAATTTGCCGGTGGGGAATTTCGCCGGCACGCGGGTGATGAAGTCGAGCGTGCGCAGGCGGTGCTCGGCGGCGATGTAGCAGGTGGCCATGCCCATGCCGGCCAGCCCCGACATGAACGGCTCGACGACGTTCAGGGCGGCGGCGGTGGCGGCGGCGGCGTCGAAGGCGTTGCCGCCGGTGGCGAGCAACTTGGCGCCGGCCTGCGCGGCCAGCGGATGCGCGGCGGCGACCATGCCATGCAGCGAGGCGATCGTCGGGCGTTTTCCATCCATGGTCGACTCCCCGGGTGGCGGCGAGCGCGCAGGGTGCCCCGCGACGGCGGCAGCCGCAAGGTGGGGCGAACCCGGACGGTTCGCAGGGGATCGTTGCACGCCGCCGCTCGGCGTGGTTAGCGTTGCATCCCGATGGCCGGATCGGTCGGCCATCCGAAACACGTCGGATCGTCAACCGCTCATGCGCCTGCCGGTCGTGCTGCTCGTGTTCGCCTGCGTCGCCCTGCCGGCCCGCGCCGAGACCGTGCACTTCATCGGCGGCGGCGGCGCCAGCATCGCGGCGGAGCTGGTGATGCCCGCCGGCCCGCCGGTGGCGCCGGCGATCGTTGCGCTGCACGGCTGCGGCGGACCGTTCCCGGGGCGCGATCGGCAATGGGCGGGCGTGCTGAGCACGGCGGGCCACATCGTGCTGCTGGCGGACAGCTTCGGCAGCCGCAGCCTCGGCTCGCAATGCCGCGTGCGGGGCAAGGACCGGACGGTCACCGCCGTCGGGCTGCGGCGGGAGGACGCGCTGGGAGCGGCGCGCTGGCTGGCGGCGCAACCCTTCACCCCGCCGGGCGGGGTGGCTGTGCTGGGGTGGTCGGACGGCGGCAGCACCACGCTGGCAGTGGCGCTGAGAGGCGCCGACAAGCCGCCCGGCCTGCTGCGCGGCTTCGTCGCCTTCTATCCGGGCTGCCGCTGGCGCGACCCCGACCCCAAGGGGCCGCCGATCCTCGTGCTGATCGGCGAGGCGGACGACTGGACGCCGGCCGCGCCCTGCCACGCGCTGGCCGAGCGGCTCCCGGGGCGGATCAGCCTCGTGGCCTATGCCGGCGCTTACCATGACTTCGACGCGCCGGGCCGGGTGCGGGTGATGCGCGACATCCCGAGCAGCCGCAATGCCGACCACAGCGTGCATGTCGGCCAGGACCCGGCCGCGCGGGAGGACGCCCTGCGTCGGGTGCCGGAATTCCTGCGCGCCTTGCCGGCGGCGCCCTAGGGGACAGAGCGAACCGCAATTCCCCATGCGAAAACTGTGGACGAACCCTGGCGCAGGAGTTGCGATGGTGCTCGCCTTCAAGACCATCCGTGCCCGCGCCGAACAGCGCAAGGGCGGCGCCAGGGCCGTGCAGCGGCTGCTGCCGGCCAGGCCCGACCCGAAGGCGCTGGCCAGGCTCGCCGACGACCGGGTGCTCGCGGAGATGACCCGGCGGGTGTTCTCCGCCGGCTTCGCCTGGAGCGTCGTCGAGGCGAAATGGGCCGGCTTCGAGGCGGCCTTCCTCGGCTTCGATCCGGCCCGGCTGTGCTTCGCGCCGGAAGCGCTCTGGGACGGGCTGATGAAGGACGCGCGCATCGTGCGCAACGGCGCCAAGATCATGTCGGTGCCCGCCAATGCCCGCTTGGTGGCGGAGGTGGCGCGCGAGCACGGCAGCTTCGGCGCCTTCCTGGCGGGCTGGCCCTCGACCGACGAGGTCGGGCTGCTCGACCTGCTGGCGCGGCGCGGCAACCGGCTGGGCGGCATGACCGGGCAGATGCTGCTGCGCTTTCTGGGCTGGGACGGGTTCGTGCTGTCGCGCGACGTGGTCACCTGCCTGCGCGACGCGGGGCTGGATGTGGGCGAGGAAGTGAAGTCGAAGCGCGACCTTGCCGCGGTGCAGGCGCGGTTCAATGCCTGGGCGGCGGAGACCGGGCTGCCCTACGTGCACCTGTCGCGCATCTGCGCGCTGTCGATCGGCGAGAACGCCCTGGAGGCGTAGCGGTCAGCGGACGGCGCGGAACACCCGCAGCCAGTTGCCGGCGCAGACCTGCTCGACCTCCGCGGCGCTCATGCCGCGGCCGCGCAGGGCCTGGGCGAGGTCGGGATGGCGGGCGAAGTCGGGCATCACCCGCTCGGCGACGCCGGCCGGCATGTCGGTGCCGATGCCGACATGGGCGATGCCAATGGCGTCGATCAGGCGGAACATGTGCTCGATCATCGCCGCCAGCGGGTCCGGCTCGGGCCACAGGATGGCGATCCAGGCGCCGACGACGCCGCCGCTGTCGGCGACCATGCGGGCGTAGTCGCCGCTGATGAAGCGCTTGTGGCCGCCGTGGGGGCGGTCCGGCCAGGCCAGGTTGGCGTGGGTGCACAGGAACGGTTTGCCGGCCGTGCGGGCGACGCCGCGCACCACCGCCTCGGTGCAGTGGGCGACGTCGACGATGATGCCGAGGCGCTCCATGCGGCGCACCGCGGCGGCGCCGAATTCGGTCAGCCCGCCATGCACCGCCGGCTCGGTCTGGATGTCGCCCAGCTCGTTGGCGACGTAGTGCACGGGCTGGATGCAGCGCACCCCGCGCGCGGCCATGGCGTCGAGCCGGTCGAGGTCGCCTTCGAGGAAGTCGCCGCCTTCCACCGCCAGCACGATGGCGGGATCGTCGGGGGTGATCTCGTCCGGCTCGCGGGCGATGCGCCAGCCCGAGGCGACGTAGGCGTCGAGCTGTTCCACGGTGGCCGCCAGGCATTCGCCGGGCTCGGCCTGGCGGAACTGCTCGATGCGCTGCTCCACCGGGTGGCGGCGCAGCACCGGGCCGTCGGCGACGGCGGCGACCACGCAGGCCGCCAGCCCGGCCGGGCGCATGCTGGCGAGCACGGCGGTGTCGACCGGGGTGCCGGCGCGCATCCGGCCGGCGTGGGTGTGCATGTCGATGATCATTGCGCCAGCCTGGACCGGCGGAGGGTTGGCGGCAAGCCTGCGCGGCGCGGGTTTGTGCAGTGCGTACGGAACAGCCGTCCCATGCTGGTACTTGCACCGGCCCTGCTGCTTGCGCATGTTGCCGCAGGGTCAGGCCCGGCACATGGCGGGCGGAGAGCAGGGCAAATCATGGACGGCGGCGCGGACGCACGGCGGATCACCATTCACCAGCCCGAGGATTTCGCCGGGATGCGGGCCGCGGGCCGGCTGGCGGCCGAGACACTCGACATGATCGGCGAGCATGTGCGGCCCGGGGTGACCACCGGCGAGCTGGACGTGCTGTGCGACACCTTCATGCTTGCCAACGGCGCCATTTCGGCCAGCCTGAACTACCGCGGCTTCCCG
>CAIMEK010000211.1 GCA_903839965.1 uncultured Acetobacteraceae bacterium
CTATTATTCCACCCGGTTCGACCAGTCGCTGATCCGCACCGAGTTCACGCCGTCCGAGCGGTGCGGCTATTTCCGGTTCAATTTTCCCGCCGGTCATCCCGCCGTGGTCCTCGCGAACCGGCAGCCGGGCGAGCTGACCACGCAAGGCGGGACTGTCATTTCCGGCGAGGAACGGTTCAGCGGCATGAAGGCGTTCGTTTATGGGGAGTTCAGCTCGCCGGTCACCTTCACGCGCGAGACGAAGGCCGAGAAGACGCGGGTGTTGGCCGTGGCGTCGGAAGCGACCACACGCCTGGATTTTCGCTACGGCATCTCCTTTATCAGCGTGGACCAGGCGCAAAAGAACCTGGAACGCGAGCTGCCCGGATGGCGGTTCGACAAGGTCAAGGCCCTGGCCAAGGACCGCTGGAACAAGACCCTGGGGTTAATCAAGGTCGAGGGCGGCACGGAGGCCCAGCGGCGCGTCTTTTACACGGCCCTGTATCGCTGCAGCGAGCGCATGGTCAATATCACCGAGGACGGCCGCTACTACAGCGCCTTCGACCACCAGGTTCACACCGATGCCCGGCCGTTCTATGTGGACAACTGGCTGTGGGACACCTTCCGTGCGCTCGAGCCATTGCAGACCATCCTCCATCCGGAGGCCGAGGCGGACAAGATCCAGTCCTACGTCCGAATGTACGAACAATCCGGCTGGATGCCGTCCTTCGCCGTGCTCTGGGGCGACCATGCCTGCATGTATGGCAATCATGCCGCGGCCTGGTTTGCCGACACGTGGTTCAAAGGCGTGCAGAATTTCGATCTGAAAACCGCCTATGCCGGAGTGCGCAAAAACTCTCTCGAAGCCACGCTCCTGCCGTGGCGCAACGGCCCGAAATGTTCGCTGGACGATTTCTACAACGCGCACGGTTATTTGCCGGCCTTGCGGCGCGGGGAGAATGAGACCGAGCCGCGGGTGCATCCCTTCGAGAAACGCCAACCGGTCCCGGTAACGCTGGAGAACAGCTATGACGACTGGTGCATCGCCCAACTGGCCCGCGCGCTTGGGCAGTCCAACGAGTTCGCGTTGTTCCTCGGGCGCGCCGCGAATTACAAGAACGTATTCCGCACCGACAAAGGCCTGGCCTGGCCCAAGGATGCCCAAGGCAACTGGATCGAGCCACTCGACCCGAAATTCGACGGCGGCATGGGCGCGCGCGACTACTATGACGAGAACAACGCCTACACCTACACCTGGGATGTGCCGCAGGACTACGCGGGGCTGTTTGCGTTGATGGGCGGTACGGCCCAGGCGCAGGCGCGGCTCGACCATCTCTTTCGCGAGTCACTGGGGCGCAGCAAGTTCGAGTTCTGGGCCATGCTGCCTGATTCCTCGGCGATGGTGGGGCAATTCTCCCTGGGCAACGAGCCGAGCCTGCCCATTCCCTACCTCTATAACCGTCTGGGCGCACCCTGGAAAACCCAGAAGCGCATCCGCATGCTGTTGGAGACGTGCTTTACCGACACCCTGATGGGCATTCCCGGCGACGAGGACGGCGGCGGCCTGAGCGCGTTCGTCGTATTCTCCATGATGGGATTCTACCCGGTGACACCCGGCATCCCTACCTATGACGTGGGCAGCCCGATGTTTGACCGGGTGAGAATCGCCCTCCCGAACGGCAAGGAATTCAAGATCGTGGCCCGCGGCAATTCCCGGGACAACAAATACATCCAAAGCCTTCGCCTGGATGGCCGGCCGCTGGACCGGGTGTGGTTCAACCACGCGGACCTCGTCAACGGCGGCACACTGGAACTGACGATGGGCAGCACTCCCAACATCACGCTCGGCGCGGATCCCAGCCAGTTTCCGCCTGCGTCACTGGAAACGAACCCGCGCAACTTCGCGCCCCAATAACCTCCTGGCTGATCGTCACGCTGGACCACCATTGGAAGTGCCCAATGGAATCGCCCACAACGACGTTGAGCGCCATGGTCCCGGTGTAAGCGACCC
>CAIMEK010000212.1 GCA_903839965.1 uncultured Acetobacteraceae bacterium
CGCGCGGTCGTCCAGCCGTTGCCGCGCGCTGCCGAGCAGGGCCGGCAGGTCGGGCAGCCCGTGGCCGGCGTGCTGCAGCCGCAGGCGGCGCTCCTGGGTCAGCCGGTGCAGCGCGCCGAGCAGCCGCGCCGCCTTCTGCGCCAGGTCGGCGGCCAGCTCGACCCGTGCCGGCACCGCCATTTCGGCGGCCGCCGTCGGGGTGGGGGCGCGCCGGTCGGCGGCGAAGTCGATCAGCGTGGTGTCGGTTTCGTGCCCGACGGCGGAAATCAGCGGGATGCGGCAGGCGGCGACGGCGCGCACCACCAATTCCTCGTTGAACGCCATCAGGTCTTCCAGGCTGCCGCCGCCGCGCGCCACGATCAGCACGTCGGGCCGCGGCACCGCGCCGCCGACGGGCAGCGCGTCGAAGCCGGCGATGGCGGCGGCGATCTGCGCGGCCGCGCCCTCGCCCTGCACCGCCACCGGCCAGAGCAGGATGGCGCGGGGGAACCGGCGCAGGATGGTGGTGCGGATGTCCTGGATGACCGCGCCGCGTTCGCTGGTGACCACCCCAACCACCTTGGGGAGCATGGGAATCGGCTGTTTGCGGGCGGCGTCGAACAGTCCCTCCGCGGCCAGCCGCAGCCGCAGCGCCTCGATGCGCGCCAGCAGGGCGCCGGCGCCGGCGTATTCCAGCCGCTCGACGATGAGCTGGTAGGTCGAACGCTCGCCATAGGCGGTGATCCGGCCCTGGGCGATCACCTCGACCCCGTTCTCCGGCTCCATGCCGAGGCGCGGCACGGCGGATTTCCACACCACGGCCGCGATCTTGCCGCCCTCGTCCTTCAGCGACAGGTAGATGTGCCCGGACGGGTAGCGCTTCAGCTCGGTGATCTCGCCGCGCACCCGCACCCGCCCGAAGGCGCCTTCGAGCGTGCGCTTCACCGCCCCGGAGATTTCCGAGACGGTGTATTCGGGGATGTTGCTGACCGGGGTCTGCGGTTCGGGCATGGCCTACCCTAGAGAAAGCTGATGGCGGGTTGAAGATCGCCCGCTCCGGGCCGGCATGCTACAGGCGGCGTTGTTGGCAGGAGGGTGCTGCGATGCGGGTGCTGGTGGTGGGATCGGGCGGGCGCGAGCACGCGCTGTGCTGGGCGCTGGCGGCCAGCCCGCTGCTGACCAGGCTGTGGTGCGCGCCGGGCAACGCGGGCACCGCCGAACTGGCCGAGAACGTGCCGATCGGCGTGCTCGACATCCCCGCGCTGGTGCGCTTCGCCACCGACAACGCCGTGGACCTGGTGGTGCCCGGGCCGGAGGCGCCGCTGGTGGCCGGCATCACCGACGCCATGGGCGAGGCCGGCATCGCCTGCTGCGGCCCGTCGGCGGCGGCGGCGCGAATCGAGGGCAGCAAGAGCTTCACCAAGGAGCTTTGCGATGCCGCCGGGGTGCCGACCGCGCTGTGGGAGCGCTTCGACGACGCCCAGGCCGCGCGGGACTTCGTGCGCCGCCGCGGCGCGCCGATCGTGGTGAAGGCCGATGGCCTGGCCGGCGGCAAGGGCGTGGTGGTGGCCGCCAGCGTCGCCGAGGCGGAGGCGGCCATCGCCGAATTCATGGAGCAGGGCCGGCTCGGTGCGGCCGGGCGCTCGGTGGTGATCGAGGAATGCCTGATCGGCGAGGAAGTCAGCCTGTTCGCGCTGTGCGACGGCACCACCGCGCTCGCGCTCGGCAGCGCGCAGGACCACAAGCGGGTGGGCGACGGCGATACCGGGCCGAACACCGGCGGCATGGGCGCCTATTCGCCGACGCCGGCCTTGTCCGACGAACTGGCCGAGGCGGCGATGGAGCGCGTGGTGCGCCCGGTGCTGGCCGAACTGTCGAACCAGGGCACGCCGTTCCGCGGCATTCTGTTCGCCGGGCTGATGATGACTTCCGAGGGCGGCAAGCTGATCGAGTTCAACGCCCGCTTCGGCGATCCGGAGTGCCAGGCGCTGCTGCTGCGGCTGCAGTCGGACCTGCTGCCGGCGCTGCTGGCCGCCTGCGACGGCGACCTGGCGCATTTTTCGCTGCAATGGCGCGACGAGGCGGCCATCGCGGTGGTGATGGCCGCGCGCGGCTATCCGGGCGCGCCGGTGAAGGGCACGGCGATCCGCGGCCTGGACCGCGCCGCCGCGGTGCCGGGGGTGACGGTGTTCCATGCCGGCACGGAACGGCTCGACGGACAACTGGTGGCCAACGGCGGGCGGGTGCTGACGGTGTGCGCGACCGGGCCCGACCTGCGCACGGCGCGCGACGCCGCCTACCGGGCGGTGGCGGCGATCGACTGGCCGGAGGGGTTCTGCCGGCACGACATCGGCTGGCGGGCGCTCACCGGCGCCTGATTCCGCCGGCGGGATTGCGCAGGAGAGTTCAAACGGTGCTGACGAAAATCGAACGCGTGCGGCGGGCGCTGGCCTCAGTGGAGGTGGACCGGCCGCCCTATTCGTTCTGGACCCATTGCCCCGGCATCGACCTCGATCCCGATGCGCTGGTCGCAGAGACCGTGCGCTTTGCCGGCGAACTGGAGCTGGATTTCGTCAAGGCGATGTCGAACGGGCTCTATTGCGTCGAGGACTGGGGCGCGGTGGCCGATTACGCCGCCATCAGCCAGGGCGGGGTGGCGCGGGTGATCGGCACGCCGATTGCCGAGGCCAAGGACTGGCGACGCATCGGGCGGCTGGCGGCCGACGCGCCGGCACTGGCGCGGGAACTGCGCCACCTTCGCCTGCTGGCCGCGGCGCTCGGGCCGGCGACGCCGCTGCTGGCCACCGTGTTCTCGCCGCTGACGATCGCCCACAAGCTGGCCGGCGCGGCGCTGGAGCGCGACGTGCGTGCGGCGCCCGGGCTGGTGCTCGCGGCGCTGGAGAACATCGCCCTCACCACGGCCGATTTCGCCCGCCAGGCGCTGGCGGCGGGCTGCGCCGGCGTGTTCTTCGCCGTACAGGATGCCGATGGCGACCGCTTCGACGATGCCGCCTACGCCACCTTCGGCGAGCCGTTCGACCGCATGGTGCTCGCTGCCGCGGCCGGCGGCTGGTTCAACGTGGTGCACATGCACGGCGAACGCATTCTGTTCGACCGGCTGAGCACCTACCCGGTGGCGGCGCTGAACTGGCATATCGGCGAGGCGCCGCAGAGCGTGGCCGCCTATCGGCAGTCCGACGGCGGGCGGCCGATCGTCGGCGGCCTGCGCCGCGACGGCCTGACCCGCTGCGACATGGCCTCCGTCGAGACCGATCTCGCGGGCATGGCCGCGGCCACCGCGGGGCGGGGCGTGCTGCTCTCGCCGGGCTGCGTCATCCGCCACCCGGTCGACATGGCTTTCCTCAGGAGCGTCGCGACACTGATCGCCGAGGGCACGACATGAAAACCATCGGCCTGATCGGCGGCATGAGCTGGGAAAGCACGGCGATCTACTACGCGCGCCTGAACCAGCAGATGCAGCGCCGCCGCGGCGGGTTCAGCTCGGCGGAGATCCTGCTCCGCTCCGTCGATTTCGCCCGCATCGTCGCCTTGCAGCAGCGCGGGGCGTGGGACGAAGCGGCCGAGGACATGATCGCCCAGGCCCGCGCGCTGGAGCGCGGCGGCGCCGACATGGTGCTGATCTGCACCAACACCATGCACCGGGTGGCCGACGCAGTGGCGCAGGCGATCTCGGTGCCGCTGCTGCATATCGTTGACGTGGTGGCCGCGGCGCTCAAGGCGCGGGGATTGCGGCGGCCGCTGCTGCTGGCCACGCGCTACACGATGGAACAGGACTTCTGGCTCGGCCGCATGCGCGACCGGCACGGGCTGTCGCCGCTGGTGCCGGCCTCGGCGGACGATCGCGGTCTGGTCCACACGGTGATCTTCGACGAACTCTGCCACGGCCTCGTGCGCGACGCCTCGCGGGCGGCCTTTTGCGCCGTTATCGAATCGGGCAAGCTCGCCGGTGCCGACGGCGTGATCCTCGGCTGCACCGAGATCGGCATGCTGATCGGCCCGAACGACACCGAACTGCCGATTTTCGATTCCACCTTCCTGCATGCCGATGCCGCGCTTGACCTGGCATTGGCCGAACCCCCGGACTGAACAGGTAGCCGAAATGGCCCTCTCGAGCATGACCCACTGGGAACGCATGCAGGCGGCCCTCGCCGGCGAGGCGGTGGACCACGTGCCGGTCAGCCTGTGGCGCCACTTCCCCATCATCGACGAGGACCCGGCCCAGCTCGCCGAGGCCATGCTGCGCTGGCAGCGCACCTACGATTTTGATCTTGTGAAGTTCATGCCGACCGGCACCTACGGGGTCGAGGACTGGGGGGCGAAATCCGCCTACATCCCCATCCCGATCGGCTCGCGCACCGTGGTCGCCCCCGGCGTGACCAGCGCCGACCAATGGCCCCGGCTCGCCAGGTTGTCGCCGACCGCCGGCCGCCTCGGCTCGGAAGTCAAGGCGCTGTCCCTGGCCGCCGCAGCGCTCAAGGGCGAAGCGCCCATCCTGCAAACCGTGTTCGGCCCGCTGACCACCGCCTGCAAACTGGCCGGCGATCGCGTGTTCGCCGATCTCAGGCGCCATCCCGACC
>CAIMEK010000213.1 GCA_903839965.1 uncultured Acetobacteraceae bacterium
CGGGCGTTCTCGTCGATCGGCGCGCCGACGGGCTGCGACAGCACCGCCGCCTGGTCGAGCGGCGCGGGAGCGGCCAGCTTCCAGTCCGCCGGCGCCTGCGCCGGGCATGCCAGCCGCGGCGGCTCGGCCCGGGCGGCGGCGCCTGCCAGCAACAGGCCGAGCAGCGCGACGACGCAGCCCAGCCCGTTGCCGCCTGCGCGCGCGCGCATCTATTCCCCGTAACGTTCCTGCTCGCCTGCGGCATTATGGAAATCGGCGTCGTCATGCAAGGCGTCGCCGTCGTCCGACCCGCCCAGGCCGCCCCTGATTTCCCTGGCCCTGAGCGTCGGGGCCGCTTCGCGGATGCCCTGCCGAAGCCGCGACTGTGAGCCAAACCGCCGAGCCGATTCCGACATGCAGGTGCACTCCGATGGGGTAATGGCGAAGCAAGCCTAGCACCGAGAATATTGCCGGTTGATAAACAGAACGTGTTGGCTCTCGCCGGCGCGATCCAACGGGAAGCCGGCGAGTGGCAGCGGGGCCGATCGGTTGCCCGGCGCGCCCGGGGCGTCTATGATCCGCTTACCGAACGAACAGCGACCTCACCTGGGAGAACGCCGATGGATGCGTCCCTGGCCTCCGGCCTGGAGCAGACAACGTTACGCAAGGTCTGGATCCGGTTGGTGCCGTACTGTTTCGTGCTCTACATCCTTTGCTACATCGACCGCATCAATGTCAGCTTCGCCGCGGTCACCATGAACCGCGACATCGGCCTCTCCGCGCATGTCTACGGCCTGGCCGCGGGCGCGTTCTTCTGGGGCTACTGCCTGCTGGAGATCCCGTCCAACATCATCCTGCAGAAGGTCGGCGCGCGGCTGTGGATCGCGCGCATCATGATCACCTGGGGCCTGCTGTCCGCGGCGACCGCCCTGGCCACCGGCCCGGTCAGCTTCTTCATCATCCGCGTGCTGATCGGCGCGGCGGAAGCCGGGCTGTACCCGGGGCTGGTGATCTACATCTATCGCTGGTTCCCGCAGCGCCACCGCGGCAGCGTCATCGGCTGGTTCATGACCAGCATGACGCTGTCCACCGCCATCGGTGCCCCGCTGTCCACCGCCTTCCTGCAGTTGGACGGCGTGCTGGGGCTGCACGGCTGGCAATGGATATTCATCGGCGAGGGACTTCCCACCGTGCTGGTCGGCATCGCCGTGCTGTTCGTGCTGACCGAACGGCCGCGCGACGCAAGCTGGCTGAAGCCGGCGGAACGCGACTGGCTGGAGGGGGAACTGGCGAAGGAGAAGCATGCGATCGAGGCGGTTCGCACCCACTCGATCCTTTCGGCCATGGCCGAGCCGCGCGTGTGGGTATTGTCGTTGTTGTTCTGCGGCATGTGCATGGCGGCCGTCGGGCTGATCCTGTTCATGCCGCAATTCCTGATGAGCGCCGGCCTGACGAGCACCCAGGCGGGCCTGCTCACCGCGATCCCCTACGTCGTCGGCACCATCGCCATGGTGGTGTGCGGCAAGATCTCCGACCGCGCGAAGAATCGCTTCGGCATGCTGGTGATCACCTGCGGCTGCGCCACCGTCGGCCTGGTCCTGGCGGCGATGCTGCATTCCAGCCTCTGGGTGCTGGGGGCGTTCTGCCTCGCCACGGTCGGCATCTACGGCGTGAAATCCCCGTTCTGGCCGATACCGTCGACTTTCCTGACCGGGCCGGCCGTGGCCGCCGCGGTGGCAATGATCAACTCGCTGGGCAATATCGGCAGTTACCTTGGCCCCATCGCGGTTGGCTATACCAAGGACGCCACCGGCAGCTTCGAGGCGGGGATCTATGTGCTGGCGGGCGCAGCGGCGGTGTCGACGCTGACCGCGCTGGGCTGCTGGCTCTGGATGCCGCTCACGGCGAGAGTGGGAGCGGCGGTGCCGGCAGCGGGCGACTGACGGCCGCAGCCTCCCCGGGGCGTGCCGATGGCGGAATGCCACCGGGCGTTTGCCGTGCTACACCGACGCCGTTTGGAGCAGGGAGGCAACGGCAATGAGCAGCAGCGCGGTTGAGAGAGGCGATTATCGCCATCTGGTGGTGCGCCCGGACTGGCTGGACCTGGTGCGCGAGGACATCATTGAACCCGAACTGCCGATCGTCGATCCGCACCATCACCTGTGGCACGACCGCCATTCGTGCCGCTACCTGCTGGAGGAACTGGTCGCCGACCTGACCAGCGGGCACAACGTCATCGCCAGCGTGTTCCTGCAATGCGGCTGGATGCAGCGCAAGGACGGGCCGGCCGCCTTCCGCCCGGTCGGCGAGACCGAGGTGGTCAATGCCGTCGCCGTGCTGTCGGCGAGCGGCGCCTACGGCAAGCCGCGGGCCTGCGCCGGCATCGTGGCCTATGCCGACCTGCGCAGCGCCGAGCTGGACGCGGTGCTCGATGCGCATGTCGCGGCCGGGCCCGCCCATTTCCGCGGCATCCGCCAATCCGGGGCGCTGAACGAGGCGATCATTCCGACCGTTTCGGTGGTGCCGCCGGCCGGGCTGATGCGCGATCCGGCGTTCGTGCGTGGACTGCAGCGACTTGGCCAGCGCGGCCTGACCTTCGATTGCTGGGTCTACCACCCGCAACTGCAGGAGGCCCTGGTGGCGGCGCGCGGCGCGCCGGGCACGCCGATGGTGATCAACCATGTCGGCGGCCCGTTGGGCGTCGGACCGTACCGCGCCAGGCGCGACGAGCTGTTCGCCGGCTGGCGCGCGGACATGCGGGATCTGGCGACCTGTCCGAACGTCTATGTGAAGCTGGGCGGGCTGGGGATGCCGGTGAACGGGTTCGACTACAACAAGAACCCGCTGCCGCCGACCTCCGCCCAACTCGCCGCGGACTGGCTGCCGTGGATGGAGACCTGCATCGAGTTGTTCGGCCCGGGCCGCTGCATGTTCGAGAGCAACTTCCCGGTCGACAAGGGCATGTGCAGCTATCCGGTGCTGTGGAACGCCTTCAAGCGGATGGCGGCGGGCGCATCGGCCGCGGAGAAGGCCGCGCTGTTCCACGACACCGCGGCCAGGTTCTACAAGTTGGCGGTCTGACCGGCCGCAACGCGCACGCACCGGCCGGGCAGCCCGGCGCGGCCCCCCGACGGCAAACCCTGAAAGGCGCTTTCATGCAAGAGCTACTCCGTCCCATCGAACTCGTCCGACCCAAGACGATCGCCTTCGGTCCCGGCAAGGTGGCCACCGCTGGCGCATGGGCGCGCGCGCACGGCTTTTCGCGTCCGCTGGTGATTGCCGACGTGTTCCTCGCCGGGCGCACCGGCGTGCTGGAGCTGCCCGGGCAGGTGGCAGTGTTCGGCGAGATCCGCAGGGAGCCGGAACTCTCCGACCTGCAGGCCGCCCTGGCCGCCGCGGACGCCGCGCAGCCCGACCTGGTGGTGGGCTTCGGCGGCGGCAGCACCATGGATGTCGCCAAGCTGGTCGCCGCCATGCACGGCACCAGCCAGACCATCCACGACGTGTTCGGGGTCGACCGCGTGCAGGGCCGCGCGCGCGCGCTGGTGCAGGTGGCCACCACCCCGGGCACCGGCAGCGAGGCCGGCAACCGCGCCCTGATCACCGACCCCGCCACCCACGCCAAGCTGGTGGCCAACAGCAACCACCTGGTGGCGGATGTCGCGGTGATCGATCCGAACATGATGCTTACCCTGCCGACGCGGGTGACGGCGGCGACCGGCGTGGATGCGCTGGCGCATTGCGTGGAGGCCTACACCAATCGCCTCGCCCATCCGCTCATCGACATCTATGCGCTGGAAGGCATCCGGCTGATCGGGCGCTTCCTGCCGCGCGCGATTGCCGACGGCGGCGATCTGGAGGCGCGGGCCGGGATGGCGCTCGCCTCGCTGTATGGCGGGTACTGCCTGGGGCCGGTGAACACCGCGGCGGGCCACGCGCTGGCCTATCCGCTCGGCACCCGCCGGCACGTGGCGCATGGCGCGTCCAACGCGCTGATGTTCCCGCACGTGCTCGCCTTCAACGCGCCGGCGGTGGCGCAGCAGACCGTCACCATCCTCGCCGCCCTGGGGCTGGATGTGCCGGCCGAGCAGCCGGCGGTGTTCGAGGCCGCTTACAAGTACTGCGCGGGGCTCGGCATCGAGATGCGGATGTCGCGGCTGGGCGTGGAGGAAGGCGACCTCGCGGACATGGCCGCCGAGGCGCACGCCATCCGGCGGCTGCTCGACAACAATCCGCGCGAGATCAGCCGCGAGGAGATCCTGGCGATCTACCGGGCGGCGTTCTGATGGTGCAGGCGGAGGCGACGCCGGCCGACCCGCGCCTGGGCCGGCCCGACGCCGCCGCACTGCGCCCGCGCGCGGACGATGCGGCGCGGATCGAGGCCTACCTTCCCTCCCCCTGCGTGCAGAACCACGCCGCTAACCTGATGCCGCTGGCCGACGGCGACCTGGGCTGCGTGTGGTTCGGCGGCACGCAGGAGGGGATAGCGGACATCTCCGTCTACTTCGCCCGGCTGGCGCGCGGGGCCGATGCCTGGTCGGCGCCGGTGAAGCTCTCGGACGATGCGGCGCGCTCGGAGCAGAACCCGATCCTGTTCCCCGCCCCCGACGGCGCGCTGTGGCTGCTGCACACGGCGCAACGCGGCGGGGACCAGGATACCGCGCTGGTGCGCCGGCGCATCTCGCAGGACAACGGCCATAGCTGGGGGCCGGCGGAGACGCTGTTCGAACCCGGCGAGGGGTATGGCGTGTTCGTGCGCCACCCGCCGGTGGTGCTCGCCAGCGGCGAGTGGCTGCTGCCGCTGTACCGCTGCGTCAGCGTGCCGGGGCGGAAATGGGTCGGCGACGCGGACATCAGCTTCGTGCGCATTTCCGGCGACGCCGGGCACACCTGGACCGAGCTCCCGATTCCGGGCAGCACGGGCTGCGTGCACATGAGCGCGGTGCGACTGGCGGGCGGCGGGCTGCTCGGCCTGTTCCGCAGCCGCTGGGCCGACTTCATTTACGCCGCGCGGTGCGACGACCGCGGACGGGCCTGGAGCGCGCCGGAACCGGCGGGGCTGCCCAACAACAATGCCTCCATCCAGGCCATCGCGCTGGCGGACGGGCGCATCGCGGTGGTCTACAACCACAGCAGCGCCGCCGATGCGACGGCGCGACGGGTCGGGCTGTACGACGATATCGGCGGGGCGGACGAAGCGCCGCCGGCGGCGGCGGGGCGCACGGCGTTCTGGGGCGCGCCGCGGGCGCCGATGACGCTGGCGATTTCGGCCGATGGCGGGCGCACCTGGCCGCTCCGGCGCAACCTGGAAGTCGGCGACGGGTTCTGCATGACCAACAATTCGAAGGACGGGCTGAACCGGGAGTATTCCTACCCCTCGATCGTGCAGACCCCGGACGGCATGTTGCACATCGCCTTCACCTACTTCCGCCAGGCCATCAAATACGTCCGCGTTTCGCCGGGTTGGGTGAACGCCGGCACCCGGTAGGGAAAACGCCATGCTTGCGGGATCCGAGACCGTCGCCGCAGCGCCGCCGCTGATCCGCATCAGCGGGCTGGACAAGTCCTTCGATGCCGGCGCCGTGCAGGCGCTGGCGCGGATCGACCTCGACATCGCCGACGGGGAGTTCGTCTGCGTGGTCGGCCCGTCCGGCTGCGGCAAGAGCACGCTGCTGCGCATCCTGGCGGGGCTGGACGACTACGATGGCGGGGTGGCGGCGCTGGGCGGGCGCGACATCAGCGGGCCGTCGCGCGATGTCGGCGTGGTGTTCCAGGCCGCGAACCTGCTGCCCTGGCTGACCGTGCGCGAGAACGTGGCGCTGCCGCTCAGGGTGGGCGGGCGGCAGCAGGGCGAGGCCGAGGACATCGACCGGCTGCTGGCGGTGACGGGGCTGACCGAGTTCGCCGCGCGCTATCCCTACGAATTGTCCGGCGGCATGCAGCAGCGCGCCGGCATTTGCCGTGCGCTGGTGCGCAACCCGCGCATTCTGCTGATGGACGAACCGTTCGGCGCGCTGGACGCGCTGACGCGGGAGAGGATGAACCTGGAACTGCAGCGCATCTGGCAGACCAGCCGCAAGACCGTGATGCTGATTACGCATTCCATCGGCGAAGCGATCTTCCTGGCCGACCGGGTGATCGTGCTGTCGGCGCGTCCGGGCCGCGTCATTCGCGAGCTGCACGTGGACATCCCGCGCCCGCGCAACAACGACACCATCATCAGCCATCCCAGCTACCCGGCGCTGGCGCGGGAGATCCGCGGATTGCTCAATGCGCAGGGAGGCGAGGCATGAGCGCCGCGGTCACGCCGAAGCGCCGGCGCGCCGACCGCCGGGGCCCCAACGGCGTGCTGATCGGCTGCATCGGGCTGGTCGTGCTGTTCGGGGGCTGGACCCTGTCGGTTCGGCTGATGCACCTGCCCTCCTACATTTTGCCGGCGCCGGAGGCGGTGTGGCGGGCGCTGTGGTCGGGGCTTGCGGTCAGCCCGTCGAGCCCGCTCGGCTACTACCTGCCGCTCTGGGGCACCCTGAAGAACGCGGCGGTCGGCCTGGTCATCGGATCGGTGGCGGGGCTGCTGCTGGGCTCGGCGATGGCGGAGAGCCGCACCGTCGAGAAGCTGGTGATGCCGTACGCCTTCGCGCTGCAATGCCTGCCGAAAGTGGCGATCGCGCCGCTGATCGTCATCTGGTTCGGGTTCGGCAACGGATCGAAGATCGCCATTTCCGTGCTGCTCTCCTTCTTCCCCGTGCTGATCAACAGCTTCACCGGGCTGCGCGCGGTGGAACCGGAGCGGCTCGACCTGATGCGCTCGCTGAGCGCGACGCGCTTGGAGACCTACCGCATCGTCAAGCTGCCCAATGCGGCGCCGTTCATTTTCGCCGGCCTGGACATGGCGGTGGTGTACGCCCTGCTGGGCACCATCGTGGCCGAGTTCCTGGGCGCGCAACAGGGCATGGGGGTGGTGATCACGCAGGCGGAGGCGGTGACCGATGTGGCCGGCGTGTTCGCCGCCCTGGTGATATTGGGTGTGGTGGGCATCGTGCTGCACGGGATGGTGCGGCTGGCGGAACGCCGGATCGTCCACTGGGGCGACCGTGGGCGGAAATAAACGGACGAGTGGGAACGGGAGCAAACCGATGATCACACGCAGGCAATGGATGCAGGCCGGCAGCGCCTTCGCGGCTGCGCTGGCGATCGGCGGGCGCGGCGCTGCGGCGCAGGGCGCCAGGGCGCTGCGGGTCGGCTTCGGGCAGAAGGCGATCAGTGCCAACCTGATCAACCTGCTGATCGGCGAGGTGCTCGGCTACAACGCCGCCGAAGGCTTCACCATCAAGGGCATGGCGCTTGGCGGCAACAACAACGTTCAGGTCGCGGTGGATCGCGGCGACGTCGATGTCGGCGTCGGCGTTCCCTCCTCCGGCCTGCCGATCCTGGCCAAGGGCGAATGGGAAGGCGCGCAGAATTTCTATGAGTACACCTATCCGTACAAATGGGACATCGCGGTCAAGCCGGGGTCGGCCGTCAAGGCGTATGCCGAGCTCAAAGGGAAAAACATCGGCGTGTCGGATTTCGGCGGCACCGAATACCCGGTGACGCGCAACGTGCTGCGCAGCCTCGGCCTGGACCCGGACCGGGACGTGAAGTGGACCTCGGTCGGCAACGGCGTGCCCGCCGGCGTCGCCCTGGAGCGCGGCGCGATCGATGCGCTGGCCTACTACGATACCGGGTTCGGCCAGATCGAGGCGACTGGCATCGCGCTCGCCTATCTGCCGCGCCCCGCCAACCTGCCGATGGTGGGCGGACAGTTCCTGATGGCGCAACGCAAGCTGATCGTGACCGAACGCGCGCTGATGATCGGCTATGGCAGGTCGGTGGCGAAGGCCTCGGTGTTCCTGCTGGCCAACGCGACGGCCGGCGCCCTCGCCTTCCTGAAGATGTACCCGGAAACGGCGCCGCGCGGCAGTTCGCAGGAGGAAGGCGTCAAGTCGATCCTGGAGGCGATCAGCCGGCGGGTGAAGCTGTATGCCCCGCCCTATCCGGGCGCCAGGATGGGCAGCATCAATCCGGATGAATTCACCACCGAGGCCAGGATGAACGACCTCACGATCACCGGCCTCGATCGCTACTACACGAACGAACTGATCGACGCGATCAACGACTTCGACGCCCAGAAGATCCGGGCGGCCGCCCAGGCCTACAAGGGATGACGCAGCGGCGGGCGCTGGTGACCGGCGCGAGTTCCGGGATCGGCGCCGCCATCGCCGAACGGCTGTTGCAGGACGGGTGGACGGTCGTCGGGTTCAGCCGCTCGCGCCCGGCGATCGCGCACGCGGCGTTCTCGCCCGTCGCCGTCGACCTGATGGACGCGGCGGCGGTGCGCGAGGCGCTGGCGGCGCTGGGGCCGGTGGACGCGCTGGTGCATGCCGCCGGCGTGCTGCGCGTGGGAGCGCTGGCGGAGTTGCGCCCCGAGGACGGGCGGGAGATGTGGCGGCTGCATGTGGAGGCGTCGGTGCAACTGGTGACGCACTTGGCGCCTGTGCTGCCGGATGGCGGGCGCATCGTGCTGATCGGCAGCCGGGTGGCGAACGGCGCGCCCGGACGCAGCCAGTATGCCGCGAGCAAGGCGGCGATGCTGGGTCTGGCGCGATCCTGGGCGGCCGAACTGGCGCCGCGCGGGATTACCGTGAACGTGGTCGCCCCCGGCGCCACCGATACGCCGATGCTGCGCGACCCGGCGCGCAGCGGGGTGCCGCCGCGCATGCCGCCGATCGGGCGGTTCGTGCAGCCGCGGGAAGTGGCCGGGTTGACGGCTTTCCTGCTGGGCGACTGCGCGGGCAGCATCACGGGTCAGCAGATCGTCATGTGCGGCGGCGCATCGCTGTGATGGCGGCAACAAGGAGCGCGCGGCGAGCCCGGACGAGATCGCGAACAGCGTGCTGTTCCTCGCTGCCGCCGAAGCCTCGTTCATGACGGGCAGCGCGGTGGCCGCCGATGGCGCCATGCCCACGGCGGGGGTTGCGCATAGGCGCCAGCGGGCAATCGGTCAGGCCGGCGGCGCGTAGCCTTCCACGAGGGCCACCTCGCCCGTGCTGGCCGCCTGGCGCAGGCGAATCAGCGGGGCATAGTCCGCGCTGTCGTAGAAGCGGCGCAACGCTGCCATGTCGGCGAATTCGAGGATGACGAGGCGATCCAGCGTGACATCGCCCTCCACCACGGTCAGTTCTCCGCCACGCACGATGTAGCGGCCCCCGAACCGGGCGATCATCGGCGCTACCTGCGCGCGGTAGGCGGCGAATTTTTCCGCATCGGTGACATGGATGTTGGCGATCAGGTAGGCGGGCATCGGGGCCTCCGCGTCGGGCTGATGGGCCACTGGACAGGAATGGATTGTGCCGCGCAACCGGTGTTGCCGGCCAAGATTGGCATTGACAGGTTCGTGATGGGCCCGCATAAAGTGGTATTGTCAATGCCACTTTTGGGGATGGGCGTTGCCGTGACCCGGTCGACGTGACCGAAAGTAGATCGCCTGTATTCCAGGCGGTGGTGCGGCGGCGCGTCCAATCGTCATCAACATATGTTCCACAGAGGAAATACTGCGCCATGTTCTGCCATCAATGCGAGCAGACCGAACGATCCGCCGACGGCGACGGCTGCGCCACGGCGATAGGCTCGTGCGGAAAGAACGCGGAGACCGCCGAGCTGCAGGATCTGCTGCTGCATGCGGTCGAGGGCGTCGCGCAACAGGCCCAGGCCGCCCGACACCTCGGGGTGGCCGATGCGGGGGCGAGCCAGTTCATCCTGCACGCCGTGTTCACGACGCTGACCAATGTGAACTTCGATCCCGATCGTTTCGTGCCGCTGATCCGCCGGGCTGCCGCGGTTCGCGACCGCCTGCGCGCGGCGGCCGCGGCGGCCGCGCATCGGCTTGGCAAGTCGGTGGAGACGCTGAGCGGCCCTGCCCTTTTCGAACCGGCGGCCGATCTGGAGGGGATGCTGGCGCAGGCCGCCAGCGTCGGCGTGCTCGCCGGGCGCGAACAGGTGGGCGATGACATCATCGGCCTGCGCTCGCTGGTGCTCTACGGGCTCAAGGGCGTCTGCGCCTATGCCTACCACGCCCAGGTGCTGGGCCACGTGCGGGAAGACATTTACGCCGGTGTGGAAGACACGCTGGTCTTTCTCGCCGATGCTCCGACCGACAGCGAAGCCCTGCTGGCGGCGGCGCTGCGGCTTGGCCGGCTCAACCTGACCGTGATGGAACTGCTGGATGCGGCCAACACCGGCACGTTCGGCATGCCCGAGCCGACGGTGGTGCGCATGACGCCGGTGCGCGGCAAGGCGATTCTGGCCTCCGGCCATGACCTGAAGGACCTGATGGCGCTGCTGCAGGCCACCAAGGACCAGGGGATCAACGTCTACACCCATGGCGAGCTGCTGCCCGCGCACGCCTATCCGGCACTGAAGGCGTTTGCCCATCTGGTGGGCAATTACGGTGGCGCCTGGCAGGAGCAGCGGCTGGAGTTCGCGCAGTTCCCGGGCCCGATCGTGATGACGTCAAACTGCATCATCAAGCCGCACTCGTCCTACGCCGGCCGGGTGTTCACGCTCGGCCCGGTGGGCTGGCCGGGCGTGGCGCATATCGCCGACGATGACTTCGCGCCCGTGCTGGCGGCGGCCCACGCCCAACCCGGCTTCGCGACCGATGCGCCGAGCGAGACGGTGACGGTGGGCTTTGCCCGCAACGCCGTGCTTGGCGTGGCCGAAACGGTGATCGCGGCGGTGCAGGCCGGGGCGATCAAACACTTCTTCCTGGTCGGCGGCTGCGACGGGGCGGCCCCCGGGCGCAACTACTTCACCGACTTCGCCGAGGCGGTGCCGCAGGATGCCGTGGTGCTGACGCTGGGTTGCGGCAAGTACCGCTTCAATCGCAAGGATTTCGGCGAGATCGGCGGCATCCCGCGGCTGCTCGACCTGGGCCAGTGCAACGACGCCTACTCGGCCATCGTCATCGCCGGCGCGCTGGCCGGCGCGTTCAACTGCGGCATCAACGAGCTGCCGTTGTCGCTGATCGTGTCGTGGTTCGAGCAGAAGGCGATCGCGGTGCTGCTGACGCTGCTGGCGCTCGGCGTGCGCAACATCCGCCTCGGTCCCACCCTGCCCGCGTTCCTCACG